>JADHMQ010000002.1 GCA_016779935.1 Flavobacteriales bacterium | reverse complement strand
GCTACTCAAAAAATGAAAACACTCAAGTCAATCGGCGAACTAAAAGCCAATATTGACAAATTAAGAGTAGAGGTTATTATTGATAAAAAGAAAGAAACCCTTACCATTAGAGATAATGGAATCGGAATGACAGAAGAAGAGGTTGACAAATACATCAATCAAATTGCTTTTTCTGGTGCTGAAGAATTCGTTAACAAATACAAAGATTCAGACACAAAAAACTCTATCATTGGGCATTTTGGACTAGGTTTTTACTCCTCTTTTATGGTATCAAAAGAAGTTGAAATTATTACTAAAAGTCAAAAACCTAATAGTACTGCAGTAAAATGGACTTGTGATGGATCACCAAACTACACCATTGAAGAGACAACGAAAAAGACAAAAGGAACCGATATAGTTCTACATATTGATGAGGATTCAAAAGAATTTTTAGAAGAAAATAGAATCAGTGCAATCCTGAATAAATATTGTAAATTTCTTCCTGTTGAAGTTAAATTTGGAACTAAAAAAATATCTGTTGATGATCCAAATGGAGCAAAAGATGATGAAGGAAAAATCAAACAAGTTGATAAAGAGGTTGATAACATCATTAATAATACCTCTCCTGCTTGGACAAAATTACCGCAAGATTTAAAGGATGAAGATTACTCTAGTTTCTACAGAGAATTATACCCAATGGAGTTCAACGAACCAATATTTAATATCCACTTGAATGTAGACTACCCATTCAATCTAACTGGTATATTATATTTCCCAAAACTGAAAAATAATTTAGAAGTCCAAAAAAACAAAATAAACCTTTATAGCAATCAAGTATTCATCACAGATAATGTAGAGAATATTGTTCCTGAATTTCTTACTCTATTACATGGCGTAATCGATTCTCCAGACATTCCATTAAATGTATCAAGATCATATCTTCAAGCTGATGGTAATGTCAAAAAAATATCCAAATACATTAGTAAGAAAGTAGGCGACAAGTTACACTCAATGTTCAAAAATGAGAGAGAGGATTTTGAGAAAAAGTGGGACGATGTGAAAGTATTCATTGAATATGGTATGCTTACTGAGGATAAATTTTTCGAAAAGTCAAAAGAGTACTTCTTACTAAAAAATACAGATTCTAAATACTCAACATTTAGCGAGCTAATAGAAAGAGTAAAAGTAAATCAGACCAACAAAGACGGTAAGACAATTTTACTCTATACTCATGACAAAGAAGAACAAGATAGCTTTGTAGCTATGGCAAAACAAAAGGACTATGAAGTACTTGAACTTGAAGGTCCATTAGTAAGTCATTTGATTTCAAAATTAGAGTCTGAAAATAGTGAGATCCAATTTACTAGAGTTGATTCTGACACTATGGATAAACTTATTCAAAAAGAAGACGATACACCTTCTCTACTCAGTGAAAAAGAGCAAGAAACATTAAGAGAATTAGTTGAGAAAAAAGTAGACGATAGTAAGTTCAGCGTTCAGGTAGAAAGTCTTTCTACAGACGACGCTCCTTTCATACTCACACAAAGTGAATTTATGAGGCGAATGAAAGAACAACAAAAACTTTCTGGTGGAATGAATATGTTTGGCGAACTGCCTGAAAACTATAACCTAGTTGTAAACTCAAACCACAAATTAATAAGTCTTCTTTTAAACTCTAAAGATGATAAAAAACAGTCTGAACTAATACAGCAATTTTTAGATTTAGCACTCCTATCACACGGTCTATTGAAAGGTAAAAAGTTAACAGATTTCATTAATAGAAGTGTGGGGATGATTAAATAAAACCCTCATTTTATTCTAAAAAACATTAGGGTGAATCCGTAAGGATTTTTCCGATGATATATAATACTACGAATTTAAAGCAGTATATTTGTTCTTTAGACCAAGTTACACATGATCTTAAGACCATCTAATATATTTATTTGCTTTTATAAACAAATGCTATTATTGACATTTTTTTTAATGTCAAATACTATCGTATTTGGACAAGTTTTAATTAACGAATACTCTGCTGCTAATTTTGATGCATTCACTGATAATTATGGTGAAAACGAAGATTGGTTTGAAATCTACAATAACTCTGGAGCTAGCGTAGATTTAAACAACTACTACCTCAGCGATAAAGCTAATAATCTTACAAAATGGCAATTTTATTCTCCAGTTATCATTCCTGCAAACGACCATTTACTAGTCTATTGCTCTGGAAGGAATGAAATTAATGGTAATAATGTCCATACTAGCTTTAAGCTTCACCAGACAAAAGGTAATGAATGGGTAATTCTTACAGCCCCTGATGGAGTTACAGTTGTAGATTCCGTTTTTATAAGACCTTGCTTGACTAATATGTCGAGAGGAAGAACAACTGATGGTGATGCTAATTGGAGTGTTTTTGTAGACCCTACTCCAGATGCAATAAACGCCAATGGTTTTGATGACTATTCTGTCACACCAACATTTGACCCTCAACCGGGTATTTATCCTGCAACAATTAATGTAACTATACCAACTACTCCAGGAATAACAATATATTATACTACGGACGGTAGTGTTCCAGATGATTCAGATAATTTATATACGGGTCCAATCGCAATTAATAATACCACTGTACTAAAAGCTGTTTCATACAATGACGAACAACAAATATTACCTAGCTTCATGGAATATGGAACTTATTTTATTGGCGTTTCTCACAATATGAAAATTCTCTCAGTTTCTGGAAGAGAATCTGATAATATGGGTGAACCTGAATTATACGAGCTAATTGCAGGAGGAAATCAAATAGAACCAAAAGGAACGTTTGAAATTTATAACGCCGACGGAACTCTATTTGACAAGGCTAGAGGAGAATTTAATGAGCATGGTAATGACTCTTGGGCTTATGCACAAAGAGGCTTTGACTACATCACAAGAGATCAGTTTGGATACAATTACGCCATTAAAGGAGAAGTATATAATGATGTCGACAGAGACCGATTCCAAAGATTTATTGTAAAATGTGCCGCCAATGATAACTACCCATTTTCATATGGAAGCTCAGGAGCTCATATCAGAGACGCTTATGTACAATCCTTATCTCAAGTAGCTGGCTTAAGGCTTGACGAACGTTCGTATGAGCCATGTGTAATGTACTTAAACGGCGAATATTGGGGCGTTTACGAATTAAGAGAAAAAGCGGATGACCTTGACTATACAGACCACTACTATGACCAAGATTCGGTTGAATTTCTAAAAACTTGGGGAGGAACATGGGCAGATGTATTAACTACTGACCAAGATCCTGCAGATGTATTTAATAGCTGGAACACAACCAGAAACTATATCACCACAAATGATATGAGTGTCCAAGCCAATTATGATTATGCAAAGAGCATATTCAATACTGGAAGTCTTATTGATTATTACATCCTCAACACCTACACTGTAAATGCCGACTGGCTGAACTGGAACACCGCTTGGTGGCACGGGTTAAAGGAAGATGGAGATAAGAAAAAATGGCGTTACGTCTTGTGGGATATGGACAACACATTTGACCACGGAGCCAACTATACAGGAATTCCTAACACCGACTTTGATGCAGACCCTTGCGATGCTGAAAGCTTTGGAAATATTGGCGGTCAAGGTCACATTCCAATCTGGAACGCCTTATTAGAAAGCGAAGAATTTTTTGACGACTACATAAACCGATGGTCAAATCTTTCAAACTCATATTTATCCTGTGACTTCATGATTCAACACCTTGATAGTCTCATTGATAACATTGAGCCTGAAATGCAAGCCCAAATAGACATGTGGGGTGGCACATATGAAGAATGGACTGACAATGTGCAAAACATGAGAGACTTTATGAGTGAAAGATGTAGCGTTTTAAATTCTGCTATTGTTGATTGCTATGATGTTGAAGGCCCATATGAAGTAACCGTTGTAATCAATGGATTAGGAGAAGTAGACTTTAACAACTTCTTTGATGTAAATAATTTAACCTCTCCTTTTAGTGGTGATTTTTTTGGCGGTATAGACATCGATTTTAGTGTTACAAGCGGAAACTTTTCAAGTTATGAAATAGTGAGCGCTATACCATATGCATACAATCCAACTGACACTGATTTTTCAATTGAACTTGAAAGTGATATCACAGTAATCTTTTACTTCGACGCCAATGAACTAACATTTTTAGTTGAACCATTTGGCTCAGGGAATATGTCGATAGACGGAAATAACATTACAGTTTTTCCTCACAATGAAAGCTACATTGATGGTGTAAATCTATCGCTCGGAGCCCAACCAAATATTGGCTGGGAAATGGGATATTGGAGTAGCAATAACCACTCCTTCACTCCTACAACAACGAATGAAGACGTTAGTATTACTGTAAATAATGATGACACTATCGTTCTGCATTTAAACCAACAAACATTTGACATTACATATATTGTTGATCCATCAAATTCAGATGTTAGCCTTTTAGTAAATGGCGAAAGTATATCTACTTTTCCATATACAACAACAGAAACATATGGTACAAACATAAGTGTGCAAGCACTATCCAACACCTTTTGGGAATTTAAGCACATGACCTCATCAAACGGGTATGTGATTGGACAATCTATTTCACCTTTTATTAATTTCAGCGTGAATAAAGGTGATACGATTGTTGTACATTTTGATGAAAACGTGTTTTACAATGTAAATTACGATATATCACCATCAAATAGTGGTCGAATAATTGCGAGTGACACGAATAACATAGAAAGTCAACAAACACTAACATATTTAGCTGAGAGGGCAGTGAACCTTCAAGCTCAGGCAATTGATGGCTGGAGATTTTCTCACTGGACTATTGAAAACAATACTCTTCAGCCAAGTGAAAATGAAACCAATGTCAATTTCTCCGTAAACTCTGATGATAACATTGTAGCCAACTTTAAAGAACTATTTGAAGTTTATGTTCCTAATTCCTTCACTCCTTCAAATGGAGATAAGATGCATAATAGCTTTGAGGTATCAATATTTTCAATGGATGGTGTCGATTATTCCTTTGAAGTTTTTAATAGATATGGCGAACGAATTTTCTTTAGTGATGATGAAACTGTTTCTTGGGATGGCTCATACAAAAATGACATTCAAGTTCCTGCCGGAGTCTACATCTACAATTTATATGTAAAATCATTATTTACAGGTAGAACTATAAATAGACAAGGTACAATTACCATACTTAGATAACACTCAAATTCCTACGATTTATTCTCTTCTTTTAGAAAGAAAAACTGAATGCTTTGATGATTGTATTTTGACTAACTTTGTAACACGTTATGGCAGTAATCGATATCAAGAACATCGCAAGGCATTTCACAGTAGGAAATGAAGTAATTAAGGCGCTCAAAAGCATAGACCTTTCAATAGAGAAAAACGAATTTGTCGCACTAATGGGACAATCAGGTTCTGGAAAATCTACTCTAATGAATATCCTTGGTTGCTTAGACACTCCTACCAAAGGAAGTTACTCACTGGCAAACAATAATGTCAGTCAGTTAAATGACAACAATCTAGCAGAAATTAGAAATAAAGAAATAGGGTTTGTATTTCAAAGTTTTAACTTATTACCAAAATCCACTGCTTTAGAAAATGTAATGTTGCCGTTAATTTACGCTGGATTCAAC
Source organism: Flavobacteriales bacterium (assembly GCA_016779935.1). Taxonomy (NCBI): domain Bacteria; kingdom Pseudomonadati; phylum Bacteroidota; class Flavobacteriia; order Flavobacteriales; species Flavobacteriales bacterium. The sequence goes on along the minus strand of JADHMQ010000002.1, from coordinate 202,867 downwards.
AAAGAAGAAAGAGAAAAAAAGGCTTTAGATGCACTCGAAAAAGTAAACCTTTCCGATAGAGTAAATCATAGACCAAATGAACTATCAGGAGGTCAAAGACAAAGAGTAGCGGTAGCAAGGGCACTCGTAAATAATCCATCAATAATTTTGGCAGATGAACCAACAGGTAACCTTGACAGTGCTACCTCAGTTGAAATAATGGCACTCTTTCAAGAAATCCATAAAAACGGTAATACCGTAATTATCGTAACACACGAAGATGAAATCGCACAATACACCCACAGAATAGTAAGACTAAAAGATGGCGAGATTGAAAGCGATACCATTAATAAATCCCCAATAAATTCATAGTCTTATGAAAGTGTACACGAAAAAAGGCGATAAAGGAACTACTCAACTAATAGGAGGAAAAAGAGTACCTAAAAATCACGAAAGAATTGATGCTTATGGAACTGTTGACGAACTAAATTCGTACATGGGCTTACTAAGAGACCAAAGTGTTGATAAGGAAACTCAAGAACTTATTATCACAATTCAAAATAAACTTTTCACCATTGGTGCTTTACTCGCTAACCAAGATGGTAACAACAAAATGAAATTACCCTTTATAGATGAAAAAGATGTAAGCCAGCTAGAAAACGAAATTGATAAAATGAATGGGTCATTACCAGAAATGCGGTCATTCATATTGCCAGGCGGTCACACTACAGTGTCATTTTGCCATATAGCTAGGTGTGTATGTAGGCGAGCAGAACGATTAACCATCCAAATTGGTGAAGACGTATTACAATTTGAAATAATTCTAAAATACCTCAATAGACTCTCTGACTATCTATTTGTATTGAGCAGATATCTGTCTAAAAATCTGAATGCGAAAGAAATCCCATGGATTTCAGGTAAATAAAAAAATTCTTGTCTATTTCGCTAAAAAAATTACATTTGCAAAAATTTTAGATATGTATTGGACATTAGAATTAGCCTCAAAATTAGAAGACGCGCCTTGGCCAGCGAACAAAGATGAGTTAATTGATTTTGCTATTCGCTCTGGTGCACCAATGGAAGTTGTAGAAAACCTTCAAGAACTTGAAGACGACGGAGAAATGTTTGATTCAATTGAAGATATTTGGCCAGACTATCCAGATAAAGACGACTTCTTCTTTAATGAAGATGAGTACTAACATTATCAAGCCGCTAAAAGCGGCTTTTTTTATGCTAATAAGCGAGCAATCCCTCAAAAAAAAAGTAAATTTGCTGATTGTAACACATCTTAAATTTAAGTAATGGGAATATTTGATTTTGCTACTAAGGTTTTTGGAAACAAATACGATAAAGATTTAAAAGAAATCAATCCTATTATTGAAAAAATCAAAAGCGTATACCCTTCTATTCAATCTCTTAGTAATGATGAGCTAAGAACCAAAACAGCCACCTTCAAACAACAAATTGAAGACGCTACTAAAGACACTTACAAAGAAATTGACTCTCTTAAAGAAAAGGCCGAAAGTACAGATATAGAGCTTCAGCAAAAGGAAACCATTTATACTGAAATAGATACACTTGAAAAGAGTGTTGTTGAAAAAACTGAAGAAATTCTAGAACAAATTTTACCAGAAGCCTTCGCCGTCATAAAAGAAACAGCCCAACGATTTTCTAATGGAAATATCGAAGTTACTGCCAATGATTTTGACAAAGACCTTGCTGCTTCATACGGCAATGTTGAAATAACAGGTGAGAAAGCCATTTATCACAATAAATGGATAGCAGCAGGAAATGAAATCGTTTGGGACATGGTTCATTACGATGTGCAGTTAATTGGCGGATACGTACTTCACTCTGGTAAAATCGCTGAAATGCAAACTGGTGAAGGAAAAACGCTTTCAGCAACCTTACCTGTATATTTAAATGCCCTTTCTGGCAAAGGTGTTCACCTTGTAACAGTAAACGATTACCTCGCCAAAAGAGACTGCGAATGGATGGGGCCTTTATACCAATTTCACGGATTATCTATTGACTGCATAGACAGGCATCAGCCGAACTCAGAAGACAGAAGAAATGCATATTTAGCTGATATTACATACGGAACAAATAACGAATTTGGCTTCGATTACCTTAGAGATAATATGGCTAGGCGTCCACAAGATTTAGTACAACGTCCACATAACTATGCTATTGTAGATGAGGTCGATTCAGTCCTAATCGATGATGCTAGAACACCACTTATAATCTCAGGGCCAACACCAACAGGCGACAAGCATGAATTTAATGAACTAAAACATAAAATAAGTTCTCTGGTTGATGCTCAAAAGAAATTTATTAATACAGTTTTAGCAGACGCTAAAAAACTCATAAAAGAAGGCGACAACAAAGAAGGTGGCTTTAAATTACTCAGAGCATACAGAGGCTTACCAAAAAATAAAGCCTTAATAAAATTCCTTAGTGAAGATGGTGTGAGAGCACTTCTTCAAAAAACAGAGAATTTTTACATGCAAGACCAAGGCAAAGAAATGCCAAAAGTTGATGAAGAATTGTTTTTTGTTATTGATGAGCAACACAATTCTATTGAGCTTACCGATAAAGGAATTGACCTTATTACAAGCAGTACCGACGACAGCAGATTCTTTATTATGCCAGATGTAGGCTCAGAAATTGCAGACCTCGAAAAAACAGAACTAAACGAAAAAGATAAGCTCATCAAAAAAGAAGCTTTTATGAGAGATTACTCCATAAAAAGCGAAAGAATACATTCAGTTAATCAATTATTAAAAGCCTATACCCTATTCGAAAAAGACGTAGAGTATGTATTAATGGACAACAAAGTAAAAATTGTTGACGAACAAACTGGACGTATCATGGACGGAAGACGTTATTCTGACGGTCTTCACCAAGCTATTGAAGCTAAAGAGAATGTAAAGATTGAAGCTGCAACACAAACTTTTGCTACCATCACACTTCAAAACTACTTCAGAATGTATAACAAGCTTTCTGGTATGACTGGTACTGCTGAAACTGAAGCTGGTGAATTTTGGGACATCTACGAATTAGATGTTGTAGTTATTCCAACAAATCGACCAATACAACGTGATGATAAAGAAGATAAAGTTTATAAAACAGCCCGTGAAAAGTATAATGCTGTAATTGAGGAAATTGTAGAACTCAGTAAGCAAGGGCGTCCTATTTTAGTAGGTACAACATCTGTTGAGATTTCTGAACTTTTGAGTCGATTGCTCACCATGAAAAATATTAAGCACAATGTTCTTAACGCTAAACTACACCAGAAAGAGGCTGACATTGTAGCAGAAGCAGGAAAAGCAGGAAACGTTACTATCGCCACAAATATGGCAGGTCGTGGAACCGACATTAAGTTGAGTAACGAAGTAAAAGGAAATGGTGGTTTAGCAATTATTGGTACAGAACGTCATGATTCAAGACGTGTAGACAGACAGCTTAGAGGTCGTGCTGGTCGACAAGGAGACCCTGGCTCCTCTCAATTTTTTGTTTCTCTTGAAGATAACTTAATGCGACTGTTTGGTTCGGATAGAATTGCTAAAATGATGGACCGAATGGGCTTAGAAGAAGGTGAGGTAATTCAACACTCTATGATTACCAAATCTATCGAAAGAGCACAGAAAAAAGTTGAAGAAAATAACTTTGGAATTCGTAAACGATTGCTAGAATACGATGATGTTATGAACGCCCAACGTACTGTAATCTATAAAAAGAGAAAGCACGCTTTATTTGGAGATCGATTAGCGGTTGATATTGATAATATGATATACGATACTTGCGAAAGTATTGCTACTGAATACCAATCAATACAAGACTTTGACGGCTTTAAATTAGAACTAATCCGATTCCTAAGTATTGAATGTCCAGTTGATGAAGAAGATTTTAAGCAATTGACTTCAGATCAATTAACTGAAAAAATATACCAAGCTTCAATTGAAAATTACAAAATCAAAAACTCTGTAATTGGCAAAAAGACGTATCCAGTAATAAAAGATGTTTTTGAAAAACAGTCGGGAACCTATGAAAATATTGTAATTCCATTTACTGACGGATTAAAGACCTTACAAGTTGTTACCAACCTCAAAGAAGCCTACGAAACAGAAGGCGGAAACATTCCACTATCCATTGAAAAAGGGGTAACTCTTACCATTATCGATAGTTCGTGGAAAGAGAACTTAAGAGAATTAGATGACCTAAAGCAATCTGTTCAAAATGCTACTTATGAGCAAAAAGACCCACTGCTTATCTATAAGTTTGAGTCCTTCAACCTCTTCAAGCAAATGATGGAACAGGTTAATAAGGATATCGTATCTTTCCTAACAAAGGCAAACCTACCTGAACAGACAAATGTAAAGCAAGAGCAACAACAAAGTCAAGAAAATCTTCAAACCGGAAGGCAAGATATTGGCGGTGGAGGCTCAAATCAAGGCTCAAAACCTAAACCAAAAGTACAACCTGTTAGAGTTGAGCAAAAAGTAGGAAGAAATGAACCATGTCCGTGTGGAAGTGGGAAAAAATTCAAACAATGCCATGGAAAATAACTAAGCCATAAGGTTTTTCCATTTGAAATACCCTACAAAAGACATAATAAAATACACTAAGATAAGACCGGCATAAAGATCTAATCCTTTGTCAATATAAAGCCCAATAGTAACTCCATTAATAACTATCCAATATTTCCAAGTAGATAAAATCTTTTTTGCTTCAAGAAAGGTAGCAAGAAAACTAAAAATAGTAGTGAAGGCATCGATATATGGACGCTCCGCATCTGTATAAGCATTGAAAAACCAAGCCAAAGAAAGTGCTATTGCACAAGATGATAAAATATAATAGACATGATTGATTGGATTCACATCACTAATTCTTAAAAGGGAGTCGTCTTTTCCTTTCCGATTCCATAAATAATAGCCATAGAACCCCATAAATACATAATAAGAATACAATATAGCCTCAGAATACAACTTAGTATGGACGAATAAAAAGATGCTTAATAAAGAGCCCAATATGCCAAAAATCCAACACTCAATTCTCTCTTTAATTAACAGCCATATGTATATCAGTCCAAAAATAACTGCAAAAACTTCTATGATAGAAAATAACTCCAAAATTCCAATAAAATGAATATGCAAATAGAGCTAAAAAATGGATATTTTCAAACAAATCAACCCATAGAAAAAGACCCTATTGAAAAATTATTCATTGATTTTATACAAAAAGATGACTACTACAAGGGAAAATTTCTACAAAAGCATTATAATTATGGCTTTGATGGGTATTCTTACATAGGGCAAAAAGACAGTACAAACCAATACCCTCATGATTTACTTCATTCATTTGTATTTTCTGAGTTCCACAAGACCAATAAATACCCCAAAGAATTTAAACACTATTTAGAGCACTCTTTTAAAAAAACCATCAAGTTGGTGAGACATATTGAAGAGAAAGTAATCGATATGCTTCAATTAGTAAATAACATACCAATTAGAACATTTCATTCGAATTATATAAAGCATATGGTGTCGACTAATTTTTATCCAAAAATTGAAAACAAAAATGAAATTATACGCTTATCCGAGCATAAAGACGTGTCCCTTTTTAGCATTTTCCCATATGGAATTAAAGAAGGCTTAGTATTGCAAAACAATGAAGGAAAATGGGAAGAAATTCCATCCACAAATAAAATTATTGGATTTTATGGCTATCTAATGGAATGTATAAGCAATGCTGAAATCATGGCAACAAACCACAAAGTGATTAATCATAAAAATGAAGATCGAAACTCATCTGTTTTTTTCTCTATACCAAAAGATTCATTTTTACCAATACTTAATTATCAGAGCAGAGATTATTATGAAAAATATTTAAGCCTTTTTTAAATACATTTTTTTAACTATTTTTGATGATAATTCCTTGAACATGAAACTGCTAACTGACTTAAAGCATTTAATAGATTTCCATAATTTTTCGGATAGTGACCTACAATCAGAAATATTTTCTTCTTCCATTATTGAAACCATTCATAAAAATGATGTAGTAATTAGAGAAGGCCAATTTATTAAATGGTTCATCATAGTTCTAGAAGGAAAGATTAGGGTTTGGCATGAATCTGATAATAAACAAGTAACTCTATACAAAATCGGTAAATTCGAAACTTGTGCTTATTCTATAGTGGCTATTGAAAAACAATATCAAGCTTTGGTCAATGCTATTGTAGTCAGTGATACCGCTACAATTCTTAAAATACCTTTAAGCAATCTCAAAGAATGGAAAAAATATCACTCATGGCAGAAATTTATGAGCGAAACTCTTATTGGGAAGTATGAAAATTTACTTGACTGTATTCATAAGCTGGCTTTCAAAAAAGTAGATGAGCGACTGCTAGAGTTTCTTAGAAAGGTCTCTGAAAAGACAAAATCAGACACAATTAACATTTCCCATAATAAACTAGCCAACGAAATTGGTTCAACTAGAGAGGTCGTTTCAAGAACCTTAAAGGATTTTGAGAAAAAAGGAAATGTTGAATTAGACTTTAAAAAAATAAAACTAAAAAAAATATAAACCTGTAACTAAAGGCACAAGTTTGCAAGGTCTTTAGTTCTTAAATTTGCATTATTAATTAAATACTTAAAAACATGATTAAACTTAAAAACATTATTACTATTAGCACTCTTTCGCTAATGCTTTTCGCTAGTTGCTCATCAACAGCGACAAAGGAAGAACAAAACACATCTAACGAAATGAAAATTGAAGAAATGAAAAAAGAAACTTATGTATTAGTTCATTCCGCTTGGCTAGGTGCATGGCAATGGGAAGGCGTAGCCAATGTACTTAGAGCTGAAGGACACAACGTTATTACTCCAGATCTTCCAGGTCACGGAAATGACAAAACAAGCCCTGCTGAAATTACTATGGAAAATTATGTGAAAACAGTGACTGACATTCTTGATGCTCAAGAAGAGCCAGTAATTCTATTAGGACATAGTTTCAATGGAATCACTGTAAGTAGGGCAGCAGAATTGAGACCAGAAAAAGTAAAGAGCTTAGTTTACCTAACTGCATTTTTACTTCCAAATGGCGGCTCATTCTTTGGTGCTGTACAAGGTGTTGAAGGCTCAAAAGCTGTTGAGAATTTCCGTTTATCTGATGATAAAACATATGCTTATGTTGTCGAAGAAGAAATTCAAAATGCATTTGCACATGACATTCCAGTTGAAGCATTCAATGGAGCAAAACCTTACATAGTGCCAGAACCATCTGCACCGCTTATGTATGAATTAGAAATTACAGATGAGAACTTTGGTTCAATTCCAAAGTACTATATCGAGTGTACTGAAGATAGAGCGATTCCAATCGAAATCCAACGTGCTATGTACCAAGATAAAGTAGAAGGAGTATTTACTATAAATTCAAGCCATACACCAAACATCTCACAACCAGAAAAAGTAGCTGAAATACTACTGAACATTTAAGGGTAGAAAACACCCTTTTCATTGTTGTTTTTTGTAAGGCAGTTAGCAATAACTGCCTTATTTTTTACCCAGCCCAATCACTTCTATCTAGCGAACGGAACTGAATCGCCTCTGCAATATGTGGGGTTTCTATAAATTCTGACTGCGATAAATCGGCAATTGTTCGTGCAACTTTAAGAATTCGGTCGTAAGCCCTAGCTGATAACTCCAATTTCTTCATTGCTTTTTTCAAAAGCGATTGACCATCTTCAGTAAGCTCACAATATTTTTTTATCAGTTTTGGACTAATTTGCGCATTACAGTGAATGGCATCTATAGTTGAGTATCTATCCTGCTGAATTTCTCTAGCTTTTATTACCCTATCTCGAATAACAACACTTGACTCAGATTTAGATGAATTTGATAATTCCTCAAATTTTACAGGAGTTACCTCAACATGTAAATCAATTCTATCTAACAATGGTCCTGAAATTTTAGCTAAATATTTTTGAACTATTCCTGGGCTACACAGACATTCTTTTTCTGGATGGTTGTAAAATCCACATGGACACGGGTTCATTGAAGCGACTAACATAAAGCTAGCAGGGAAGTCTACGCTAAACTTTGCTCTTGAAATTGTTACAACTCTATCTTCCAGAGGCTGACGCATAACCTCTAATACCGTTCTTTTAAACTCAGGCAGTTCATCCAAAAAAAGAACTCCATTATGCGAAAGAGAAATTTCTCCTGGTTGAGGAAATGCACCTCCACCTACTAGTGCTACATCAGAAATAGTATGGTGTGGCGATCTAAATGGCCTAGAAGTGAGTAAAGAGGTATTGTCTGACATTCTGCCTGAAACAGAATGAATTTTAGTAGTCTCTAAAGCTTCATTCAAACTTAGTGGTGGTAAGATTCCAGGTATTCGTTTTGCCAACATTGTCTTGCCTGAACCTGGAGGGCCTATCAATATTACATTATGCCCTCCAGCGGCAGCAATTTCTAATGAACGCTTGATATTTCGTTGCCCTTTCACATCAGAAAAGTCGATGTCAGATTGTTGAATAGCATCAAAAAACTCTTTTCTTGTATCAACGTATAGCGGTTTTAATTCAAGCTCTCCATTAAAGTAATCAATTAATTCTTTAATATTTTCAATTCCATAAACGTCAAGGTTATTAACTATTGCCGCTTCTTTTGCATTTGCTTTAGGAACAATCAAACCCTTAAAGCCTTCTTTTCTAGCCTGTATGGCGATTGGTAAAGCTCCTTTTATGGGTTGTACCCCCCCCATCTAAAGATAATTCGCCCATTGTAACAAAGTCTTTTAACTTATCTTCTTTTATTTGGTGTGTGGAAGCTAGGATTCCAATAGCAAGCGGAAGGTCATAAGCAGAACCTTCTTTTCTAATATCGGCAGGTGCCATATTAATTATAAACTTCTTTCCAGGAATACGATAGCCAGTATTTTTTAGTGCCGCTTCTATTCGATAATGACTTTCTTTAACCGCATTATCTGGCAGTCCTACTAGAAAAAATTTTATGCCAGCTGAGGCATTTACTTCAATCGTAATGGTAGTGGCATCTATACCGAAAACGGCTGAGCCATAAGTTTTGACAAGCATTTAAGTTTATTTTAATCTACCTTTTTACTGGTAAAATTCTTCTATACCATTATCTAGCCACGCTTTGAATAAACCAACCTCACCATAGTCTTGGTAATTTGCTGAGACACCTAATTGATTTTCATCGTGGTCAAGAATAACATAATAAGGCTGTGAGTTTGTTTTGTACGTTTCAGCTTGTAGTACCGTCCATTTGTCTCCTACAGTCCTTACCTTCTTCTTTTTACCAGCAATAGTAGTTTCATATTGTTCCTCTTCAGGAAGAGGCGTTCGTTCATCGACATACAAGGAGATAAGTACCACTTCTTCTTTTAGAGTTTTCTTAACCTCGGGGTTAGACCATACTTGCTCTTCCATTTTACGGCAGTTAACACACGCCCAACCCGTAAAATCAATCATTACTGGCAACCCAACTTTCTTGGCATGAGCAAGTCCATCTTCATAATCGTGAAAGACCATCAAACCTTGAGGGCCTAAATGCTGTCCCTCATGCTCATCATGAGAATCAACTGAAGATCCTCCAGCAGTATAACCCACTCCGTATGGCGACTCACTGTAATGCATTGGCGGTGGGAAAGCGTTAATTAGCTTTAAAGGCGCGCCCCATAATCCAGGTATCATATAAATAGTTAGCACCCCTGTTAGTATAGCAGTGAATAATCGCCCTACTGAAAGGTATTCTATATCGCTATCATGGGACAACTTAAACATACCTAATAAATACATAGTAAGAAGTCCAAAAATTACTATCCATATGGCAATAAATACTTCTCTTTCTATGAAATGTGTTTGCCAAACTAAATCAGCATTTGAAAGGAATTTAAAAGCTAATGCCAATTCTAGAAATCCTAAAACTACCTTTACTGAATTCAACCAACCGCCCGACTGAGGTAAAGAATTCAACCATCCTGGGAAAGCCGCAAAAAGAGCAAAAGGCAATGCTATGGCTAATGAAAATCCTAACATACCAATTATTGGCCCCATATAATCACCACCTGAAGCTGCCTCAACTAAAAGTGTTCCCACTATTGGACCTGTACAAGAAAATGATACTAAAGCCAATACTAAAGCCATGAAGAAGATACCAATTAATCCTCCTTTATCTGAGGCTTTATCGGCTTTGTTTATCCATGAGTGTGGTAAAGTCAACTCAAAGGCACCTAAAAAGGAAGCTGCAAAAACAACAAGTAATACAAAGAATGCAATATTGAAGTAGGCATTAGTAGCCATACTGTTCAGTACTTCAGGACCAAATACTGCCGATACACCAACGCCTAGCGCAACGTAAATGAATATGATTGACAATCCATAAATAATGGCATTTGAAACTCCTTTTGCTTTACTTTTACTTTGCTTCGTAAAATAACTTACCGTCATTGGAATCATTGGAAATACACAAGGTGTTAGTAGAGCTGCAAAACCACTAAAAAATGCAATAAAAAATATACTCCACATGCCTTTTTTAGATTTTTTTTCCTCATTATCTGAAGATGGACTATCATCTGAAGATATCAAATTAAGTGATGATGACGATTCACTTTCTTCTTCAACAACAGTTTCAGTCTCATCAGTAGATTTACCACTGCCAAGTGCAAAAGAAAACTCAACATACTCAGGAGGTAAGCATTGAGACTCATCACAAACCATAAATACAAATTCACCACTAACTGTAGCTGATTGGTCTAATAACTTAACTTTTTGACTAAAGACGGCTGTTTTCTTAAAGTATTTTAGCACCATATCAAAGTTTGGGTCAAACTCTTCAATAGGCTCTCCCTCTTCTACATTTCCAACTAGTTCATAGTCCTCTGAATCGAAAAAGGTAAACTCTGTTGGTATTGGACCGTCATCACCCACATGTTGGGAATATACATACCAACCATCTTCTATGTTGGCTTCGAAAACTAAATTATATTCTGAATCGCCTAAATCCTCATGAGAAAAACTCCATTCAACAGGGTTGAAAATTTGGGAAAACAGTAAGCTAGGTAAGAAAAATATAAGGGCTAAAAGAAACTTTTTCATAATTATTTATTTATCTGTTGTTTTAAAACTAATAGTAATTCTGAGGGTTTTTGACTTCCGATAAGATATCTTAAACCATCCTTATCAACTAATTCTACACATTCTCTTCCTCTAGTGTAAAAATGTATCGCTCCATTTCTATGAAGGTTGTATACGGCTCTATTAAAGAAAAATCGACTATATTTTATTTTGGAAACACTTTTGATTGATGACATATCAATTTTCACTTTTCTAGCAGTCCATAATCCTTCTAAAATGAGGCTTCCATTGATGACTTTTGTTTTAAAGTGAATGATAAAAACAAGTACGGCTGAAACAAACACTATAGCTACACCAAGGAAAAATAAAAGATTTCCAGAGCCTATAGCTTCTTGAGTATCTTCCGACCAGTAGAACGATAAAAAGCAGAAAAGAGCGAGTACCATGCGTCTTAAAAAAGACAAACGGTTGTAGCCTAAATGCTGACTTTCTTCAAATAATAATTCATCACTCATGTTTGATTTTTCAAAGGTTGGACAAGATAAACTTTTTCTGTTTCTGCGACAAGTTTGTAAGACTCATTTATACGTTCACCAAGCACACATACAATATCATCTAACGAACAAATCACCCAAGTATTTTCTTTTTGAACGGAAGAGAGTTTTTCATCGATTAAATAGTCACTTATTTTCTTTCTCCCTTTCATGCCAAGTGGAATGAAGACGTCGCCATGCTTCCATTTTCTTAGTGTCAATGGAAAGTGCAACTTATCATAATCTAATATCGATATTTTACTATCCTTTTTAAAGTCAAAAGATGAATAATCATAAACATCAATCTTCAATGATATAGGCTCATCTACCTTTCTAGTATCTTCATTAAGTTGAATACTAACATCAGGGTTAGATGGGATTAAGGAGAGGCATAAAGCGTTTCTTTCTTTTACAATTCGATATACTGAATTTAAAACCTTTTTACCTACTTCACCCTTCAACAGAGAGAATACATCTTTCCAATTAAAAGGGCCATAATGTTTAAGGCATTCGTAGAGAACTTCTTCTTTATTATTCAGGGTATTTAGGCGTCCGATTTCAAAAAATTTTACACTCTCTTTTTCGAAAGTATGGTGTTCTAGATAATACTCTACCTCTTTTAAAAGGCGTGCATATTTACGTTTATTAGCTTCAATTTCATCTAGCAAATCCGATTTAGACAAATCTGGCATAATTTCGTGCCTTATTCTATTTCTTTGGTAGTCTAAAGATAGGTTTGATTTATCTAATCTAAATTCAATTGACTGTTCTTTGATAAAACCTTCAATTTGTTGAACACTAAAATCAAGCATTGGTCGAATGATATTTCCATTTTTAATGGGGATGCCTTGTAATGCCCCAACGCTAGATTTTCTACTTTTCTTTATTAATAACGTTTCAAGAATATCTTCAGAATGGTGAGCTGTTACAATTTTGGTGTAATTGTATTCCTGCACTGTCTCATTAAAAAATTGGTAGCGTAAATCTCTTGCTGCCATTTGGATTGATAGGCTATTTTTCTTAGCATAAAGCTTAGTCTCAAATGATTTTGAATAAAATTCTACACCCAAATCTTTGGATAAGTTTCTAACAAACTGTTCGTCTAAATCACTGTCTTCACCTCTAAGTTTAAAGTTACAGTGTGCAATCCCAAATTCATATGGTAATTCACTAAATAGATGTGCCATACACACACTATCTTTGCCTCCACTAACGGCTAGCAACAGCTTATCATCATCGGCAATAAGATTATGCTTAGAAATAAATTGAGATAGCGTATTAAGCATTTAGCACCTCCAACATCGCTTTTGCCTTAAGTTCACATTCGGCATATTCTTCGTCCCCTTTAGCATTGGAGGTAATTGCACTACCAACAGCTAATGAAACATAGCCATTAGTAGCATTGTACAAAATACTTCGAATGACTACATTGAAATCAAAATCTCCATCCGGTGTCACATAACCTACTGAACCTGAATATAAGCCTCTTTTAAAAGTTTCATATTCTTCGATAAGCTGCATAGCTCTAATTTTTGGTGCTCCAGTCATGCTTCCCATTGGAAAGGTAGTTTTCAAAACCTCGCTCCAATGAACATCGTCTTTTAGTTTAGAGGTAACGGTAGAAATCATCTGATGCACTTGTGAGAAGGAATAAATACCAAATAACTCCTCAACCTTTACTGAAGATTTCTCAGCTGTTTTAGATAAGTCATTTCGGACCAAATCAACAATCATCACATTTTCTGACTGTTCTTTTGGACATTGACGCAACTCCTCTTTTAATTTCAGGTCTTCTTCTAATGAATTACCTCGTTTTCGTGTTCCTTTTATGGGCTGAGAAACAACTATGTTGTCAACTTTCTTAATAAATCGCTCAGGACTAGCACTCATTAAATAAAAATCATCGGCTCTGAAAAATGCTGAAAATGGGGAATTTGAAATTTCATTGAGATTTTCAAAAGTATTGACTGGATTTAGCTCTGCTGAGTTTGCAAAATACTCTTGACAAAAATTAATTTCATAAATGTCACCTCTTTTAATATGCTTTTGAAGCTTGTTAAATGTTGAAATATATTCAGACTTTGAAATTCTACTTTTCACACTAACAACTGATACACTAGAATCCTCTTTTTGAGTTAGCATAATTTCTTTGAATACTAACTGCATTTTCTTTCTTGGCACATCAAAAGGAAAATGAATATTAATATCGTTACCAATAATTTCAAACAGCCATTTTGGCTGAAAAAAACATAAATTAGGAAGCTGAATTTCATCCATATTTTTCGACTGTAAGTCTTCAACTTCATTTTTTAAATCATAACTCAAAAACCCAAATATCCAGTCCTTTTTTGCATCGTGGAAAGACCTCAACGAATTAAAGGAATCTTCATTAGAAATAAGTGTCGATATAGAATCAGCCCCAACCAACATATCATATTTCATATGCAAACCATTTTCTACACTAGTCCCACCTATATACGATGCTGAATGTTGAAATTGAGATGCCCAATACAATAGATTTTTCTTGAACGTTTCAATATTTGCTATGTGATATGTTGCTGTTTGTCTCACACTACAAAACTAATGATTATTGCATCTGAAAGGTCTAAGAATTAATTGTATTAGATTATTTTTTTTAACTTGTCAGCTAACAAATCATATTTTATCATGAAACAAAGCGAATTTATCATCACTGCAGTACTAGTGTTAGCAGCCTTTGGATTTGGATTTTATAACATTACCAATTCTGCTCCTACAGTTTATAATTCTCAGATGAATACATCTGTTTCTATTGAATCTTCAAATACTAATATGGAGGTTAATCTTCAAATGAATCCGTTTGTGGCTAAAATTGTTGAAGAAGAAATTGTTATTGAAATGGACACTACAATGTCTACTGATTCAATTCTAGAAGTAAGTAATTCAGAAGATGTTACTTCTGAGTAATCTCAATCTTTTCTTTTAGCTAGAGTAAAACAAATAAACATTACGGCTATAAAGGCCGATATTCTTCCAATATAATCGCCAAAACGAACATAAAAAGTGCTGACTGAATGAGTACTCAATGTTCTTTTTATAACAAGCTCTTCATCCCATTTTGTTGGCTGAAAGACTTTTCCTCGAATATCTATAAAAGCTGATATGCCAGTATTGGCAGAACGAGCAATTGGTCGTCTACACTCAATAGCTCGAAGACTAGCATAATTCAAATGTTGCCTATATCCGGGCGTATCCTTCCACCAACCATCGTTAGTTATTATTGTAAATAAATCCGATCCATTTCGAACATATTCAGATGTAAATTCTCCAAAAATAGATTCATAACAAATAATAGGTGCAACATTAGCTTTGCCTCTGAACACTTCTCTGTAATCTTGAGTTCCTAAACTTCCAGAAATACCACCTAAATCAATGGTCAAGAACTCAATATTCTTCAGTAAAAATGAAAAAGGTGTAAACTCTACGCCCTGAACTAACTTAGACTTATGGTAGATTGACAACCCATCTTTTGAAACACATAAAGCCGAATTATATACGTCATAGTAGTTTTCTGAGTTAAGAAATTTTCGAGCGGTTCCACTTATTTTTTCATTAGAATCGAAGGCTTTAAAGGTAGAAGCACCAACTATAATTGTGAGTTGTGGATACTTTTCTATTAATTCTCTTAAGCGAATGAGTTCACCTGTATATTCTATTTTATTTTCCCAAAGAGCATCTACTATTGCTGTCTCTGGACCTATTAAATAATCAACTGTTGAATCTAATTCTGTTTCGGCTATTTCTATTAATTTTTCTAATTGCTCTATTGAGGAAAGCCCATCAAATTTTTCAAAATACGGGTCTATATTTGGTTGAACAATTACAATATTTACCTCCTCTCCTTTTTCTTCTGTTGAAATGAAAAAATTAAATATAAAAGGTAAAATCAAAATGGAAGTTAGTAATCGATAACTTTTTTTATTCTTGAATGAATGATAAATAACCACATTAAAAAGTAAAATCCATAAGCTGCCACCAAGAACTCCTGTATACTCATACCATTGAATAACACTAGGATATGATGCAAATACATTACCTAATGTCAACCAAGGCCAGGATAAATCCCAATTGTGGTGTAAATATTCAAACCCTAACCAAAAAGTTAACAATGCCCACCATGCTCTTCTATCATTAAATTTAGTATGAACTACTGAAAAAAGGAGAATTACAGTTGACATTAATAAACTATTTACAAGTATCGCTGCAATAACACCAAATAAACTTGCATGATAAATCCAATAGGTTGTTCCTAAATTCCAGAGAGCAAATACAATGAAAGAATGAAAAAAGACTTGCTTCTTATTAGTTGCATTCTCTACAATAGAAAACAATGGAACCAAGGCGAAAAATATAAGAAAAGGAAAGCCGCCTGAAGGCCACGAAAAAACTAATAATAGAGCTGAAGCAAAGCTAAGTAATAGGTTACGATACATCTTTTTGTATTATTGCAGTAACAAATATCGTTTTTATTGGGCATTTTAAGACACATACCGAATCTATTTACATTAGGCAATTTATCTTTTGGCTTATTGGCTATTCAGTACGCTTATTCTAACCACTTATATTTGGCTTCACTTTGTATTTTAAGTGGTGCTTTTCTTGACTTTTTTGATGGCTTCTTCGCTAGACTACTTAAGGTTAGTGGCGAACTCGGAAAACAACTCGATAGTCTTGCAGATTTAATCACTTTTGGTGTAGCTCCAAGTGTAATTGTGTTCCAACTTATTTTCTTGTCCGAATCACAATCGTATTTTAATGAATCTGAATTTAGTTACATTGCCTATATCGCTTTTTTAATCCCTTTATTTTCAGCATACAGACTAGCAAAGTTTAATATTGACACTAATCAGTCAGACGCATTTATTGGGCTTCCAACACCAGCAAACGCTTTGTTTTTTATATCTATCCCTATTGCTACACACTTCGATAATGAGGGAGTTTTATTAGAATTTTTGTCGCAAAAAATAATTTTAATTGGCTTTGTTATTGGCTTGTGCTGGCTAATGGTATCAAATATAAACTTCATAGCACTTAAGTTTAAGTCATTCAGTTGGAAGGGTAACGAATCACGATTTATCTTAGTTGGAATAAGTGTAATATTATTATTGCTTTTCTATTTTGTAGCTGTGCCAATTATTATACTTTTGTATACAGTATTATCGCTCATTAATAATCCAAGAAAATGAAATTTATTGCAGAGATTGATGTAATGCCTCTTAAGGCACTTTTAGACCCACAGGGAAAAGCAGTTAGTGGCAGCATGAAGAATGTTGGTTTACCAGAAATAACCAATGTAAGAATTGGCAAACACATCAGCTTGGAAATAGAAGCAAAAGATAAGTCTGAGGCAAGTGAAAAGGTTGATAAAGCTTGTAAAGAATTACTTTGTAACCAGATTATGGAAGGCTATAAGTTTGAACTACACGAAGTTGAATTAGCGTCGTAATTCAAAGTTCTCACCTAAATAAACTCGTCTAACCTGCTCGTCTGCTGCCAATTCTTCGGCAGTACCAGACTTTAGTATTTTACCCTCAAACAATAGGTAGGCTCGGTCAGTAATGGAAAGTGTTTCATGAACGTTGTGGTCCGTAATTAAAATGCCAATATTTCGGTTTTTCAATTTTGATACTATATGCTGTATATCTTCTACAGCAATAGGATCTACTCCTGCAAAAGGCTCATCCAAAAGTATAAATTTAGGATCAGTCGCAAGGCATCTAGCTATCTCTGTCCTTCTTCGTTCACCACCAGAAAGCAAATCTCCTAAACTTTTTCTAATATGCTGAAGCCCAAACTCATCTAGTAAAGATTCTAGCTTATTGGATTGTTCTTCCTTAGTCAGATTTGTCATTTCGAGCACTGCCAAAATATTATCTTCAACACTTAACTTTCTAAAAACAGAAGCTTCTTGAGCTAAATAGCCAATACCCATCTGAGCTCTTCTATACATTGGCTCTTCAGTAACTTCATCAGCATCCAAGAATACCTTACCAGCATCCGGCTTTACCAGACCAACCATCATGTAAAACGAGGTTGTTTTGCCAGCACCATTAGGACCTAAAAGCCCAACTATTTCACCTTGATTTACTTCAAGAGAAACTTCATTAACAACTTTTCTATTTCGGTACTTTTTGACAATATGTTGTGCGTTTAACTTCATTATTTATCTTGAAATTTAGCCGATACTTTGATGCTTAATTCATACAATAACATGAGTGGGAAAGTCACTAAAATTAAACTCAAAATATCAGGGGGTGTAATGATAGCCGCTAATATCATAAGTATAACTAAGGAGTGCTTTCTATATTGTCTTAATAATTCGGGAGAAATCAATCCCAACTTACTGAGGAAATAAATAAGAATAGGTAATAAAAATACTATTCCATTTGCTAAACAGACAGTAGTTACGGTTGAAATAAATGAGTTTAAATTTATCTGATTTACTACTTGAGAACTAACTTGATAATTACCAAGAAACTGTACCGACAATGGAGCTACACAATAGTAACCAAATAAAACTCCAAGAGTAAAAAGCAATGACGTATAAAATACTACACCTCTAGAATATTTTTTTTCACTGCCATGTAAAGCAGGTTTTATAAAACGCCATATTTCCCAAAATACATAAGGAAAAGCACATACAAAACCAGCTACTAAGGATGATACTATGTGAGTACTAAACTGACCTGACATCTGTATATTCATTAATTCAAAAGGAGCTTCATCAATACATAGTGCTTCTCCAAAGTGAAGTGTTTCAGATAGCCAACAGAAAAATTTATAAGTAGGAAAGTCAGGACTTTTGGCAGCTAAAATTATTTTATCAAATAAAAACTCTGGGAATACAAATGCCAATGTAGTGAAAACCAAAATAGCCACAGCACTTCTAATAAGATGCCATCTTAAAATTTCAAGATGGTCTAAAAAAGAATGTTCCTTCTCCTCTCCTATTTTTCTCATTACAAAATTCCTTCTTTTAGAATATCATGAATATGTACTATGCCGTGGTATGTGTCACCTTTACAAACTATCAATTGTGAAATATTATTGTCTTCCATAATAGTTAGAGCCTTTGATGCCAACTCATTATACTGAATAGTTTTGGGGGTATCACACATTATATCTGTGGCCTTAAGAGTGCTCCAATCAGCACCTTCATTTTCGAGCATTCTCCTTATGTCTCCATCAGTAATTACACCAATGAGTTGATAATTTTCAATAACAGCCGTTGCCCCCAATCGTTTGTTGGATATTTCTACAATTACATTTTGAATTGTTTCATTTGCAGGTACACTAGGTTTAGATTTATCAGAGCACAAATCGTCAACCTTTAAAAATAGTTTTTTACCCAAAGCCCCTCCAGGATGGTATTTAGCAAAATCAATATCCGAAAAGCCTCTGCATTCAAGCAAACAAACAGCTAATGCATCACCAATTACTAATTGTGCTGTAGTACTTGTTGTAGGAGCAAGATTGTTTGGACAAGCCTCTTTGTCAACTTTAGAAAGTATCGTCCAATCGGATTGTTGAGAAAGGTACGAATCAGAAGTGCCAGTAATAGCAATAATTGAATTTCCCATCTCTTTAAGAAGTGGAAGAAGTGTTTTTATTTCTGGAGTTGAACCGCTTTTTGAAATACAAACTACAATATCTTCTGACTGTATATTACCTAAATCCCCATGTAAAGCATCTGCCGCATGCATAAATATTGATGGCTGTCCAGTAGAATTAAATGTAGATACCATCTTTTGTGCAATGTTGGCACTTTTACCAATACCAGTAACAATTAATCGCCCCTTAGATTTTAAAATTTCTTGTACAACCTTTCCAAAATCATCGTCAATAAACTCAAGAAGTTTTAGAATGGATTGACCTTCTAAATTGATGGTTGATTTTGCAATAGATTTTATTTCATTAATTGATTTCAATAGACTAAGTTTGATTTAATAAAATAAATTCTCTAATTTTAGAGGGATTACTTTGAAGCAAAAGTATCAAAATTTAGCTTGATTATAATTAAATGACTCTACAGATTACATCTCTCACGGATGAACTTCAAAAATATTTTGGATTCAAACGTTTTAAAAGTCAACAAGAAGCCATTATTCAAAATACACTTGATGGTAATGATGCTTTTGTAATCATGCCCACTGGTGGTGGTAAATCTATGTGCTATCAGTTACCTGCTTTAGTTAGTGACGGATGTGCAGTAGTTATTTCTCCACTGATAGCATTAATGAAAAATCAAGTGGATGCCATTAGAGGTTTTAATGATAGCGACTCAATAGCACATGTCCTCAATTCATCCCTTTCCAAAAAAGACGTGGCGAAGGTAAAAGAGGATGTAGAAAGTGGCAAAACGAAACTTCTTTATGTAGCTCCCGAATCCCTCACAAAGCAGGAAAATATTGACTATCTAAAAGATAAAAAAATATCATTCTACGCTATAGATGAAGCACATTGTATTTCTGAATGGGGTCACGACTTTAGACGAGAATATAGAAACCTAAAAAAAATAATAGAGAATATTGGACGTGCTCCTATTATTGCTCTTACCGCTACTGCTACCACAAAGGTTAGAGAAGATATCCAAAAGAATCTAGGAATAACAGATTGCCCTGTTTTCTTTGACTCCTTTAATAGAGGTAATCTTTACTACGATATCAGACCAAAAATTGATGTAGAAAAAGAGATTATTAAGTACATAAAACAAAATCAAGGTAAATCTGGAATAGTATACTGTCTAAGCAGAAAGAAGGTTGAGGAAATTGCCGAAACCCTTCAGGTAAACGGCATCAATGCACTACCTTATCACGCTGGTTTAGAAAATAAAACACGTGTTAAGCATCAAGATGCTTTCCTCATGGAAGATGTGGATGTTATTGTAGCGACCATTGCTTTCGGAATGGGTATCGATAAACCCGATATTCGATACGTTATCCACCATGATATTCCTAAAAGTTTAGAAAGCTATTATCAGGAAACCGGTAGAGCAGGGCGTGATGGCGGTGAAGGCAACTGTGTAACCTTTTACAGTTATAACGATATTGAAAAACTAGAAAAGTTTTTACAAGGTAAACCCGTAGCTGAACAAGAGATTGGTCGTCAACATATATTAGAAACCATTTCTTTCGCTGAAACTTCCATGTGTAGAAGAAAATACATTCTACACTATTTTGGTGAAAAATTTGATGAAGCTAATTGCAATGAAATGTGCGACAATTGCCGACATCCAAAACCAAAATTTAACGGAGAAAGGTTTATTATTCAACTATTAGAGTGCGTCTTGGCTATAAACGAAAGACTGAAAGCAAAAGAGGTAGTAAAAGTGTTGGTTGGAGAAAGCAATGCCTTAATAAAACAACATAAGTCTGAAGCCCTTGAGGAGTATGGTAAAGGAAGTCACAAATCAAAAGGGTTTTGGCATGCCGTTATTCGTCAATCCTTAGTTAAAGGATTACTTGTAAAAGAAATTGAGAGTTACGGAATTCTTAAAGTATCTGAAAAAGGAAAAGAGTTTTTGAAAGAATCGTATGAAGTGCTATTCACAGAAGATCACGATTATGATGCTATTAACTCCAAAAATGCAGCTAATAGCAATCAAAAATCTGCTGCCGCAGATGCTGTGCTTTTCAAAAATTTGAAAGAACTCAGAAAAAAGTTTGCCAAATCAAAAGAACTTCCTCCCAATATCATTTTCTCTGAAGCCTCTTTAATTGACATGGCAAATCAATACCCTATAACTACTGAAGAGTTAAGTCAAATTCATGGCGTTGGACAAGGAAAAGCTAATAAATTTGGAAAGCCATTCTTAGATTACATTAAAGAATATGTTGAGGAAAATGATATTATAAGGCCTGAAGATATGGTCATCAAAACTATTGCTAAACAATCAAGCAATAAGGTGTACATCATTCAAAGCATAGACAGAAAATTATCTATAGAAGATATTGCTTCCGCCAAAGGACTCACAGTAGAAGACCTCATCACTGAAATTGAAACAATTGTAGAGTCTGGAACTAAAATAAATCTCAATTATTATTTAGAGGAAATAATTGATGAGTATCAAGAAGAGGAACTTATCGATTTCTTTAAAAATTCTAAAGAGGGAACATTTGATGAAGCAAGAAGTGAATTCGAAGAAGACGAATACACAGATGAAGAATTGAGACTTTTTAGAATTAAGTTTATCTCTGACGTTGCCAACTAGGCTTTAATTGCCAACCAACTCATTAACCCAATACTATGCTTTAAAGCAGCTTCCTCAACATTGAAGTTTGGGTTGTGTAGGTGCCTTCTACTTCCATTTTTATCACCGACCCCTATTCTGTAAAAACATGAAGGCACATGATGCGAATAATAGGCAAAATCCTCAGCGGTCATTCGCTTAGGAATTTTTATCACACTATCACTCCCCATAAGTTCTGAAGCTTGTGTAAAACAATGTTCAGTAAAATGCTCATCGTTTTTCAAGAATGGATAACCTTTACGGATTTCAAGAACATACTTACCGCCCATTTCTTTTGAAGTGCTAGAACATATCTCTTCGATAATCTGATGTGCTTCAGATCTCCAATCTTCATTCATCGCCCTAAAAGTACCTTGCATACTTACTTTTTCTGGTATAATATTTCCAGCACTACCACCTTGAATTACTCCAATAGACAATACCGAAGGGGTATCTTTAACTGAATCAAATCTATCGTAAAGTTTAGTAATTAATTTGGAAGCAATAACTAATGGGTTTATTCGCCCTTCTGGAATAGCAGCATGACCTCCTTTACCGATAACATCTATATAAATTTCATCAGCAGAAGCCATAAACATACCCTCTTTCATTCCAATAATACCACAGTCTAACTCTGGTGAAACATGCTGACCGATAATTTTATTGACTTTAGGGTTTTCCAAAACGCCTTCCTTTATCATTAAGGACGCTCCTCCAGGTAATTTTTCTTCACCAGGCTGAAAAATAAGCTTCATACTTCCCTCCCAACTATCTTTTAAATCATTAAGAATTCGTGCAACGCCTAATAATGAAGCTGTATGAAAATCATGACCACAAGCATGCATAACACCATCATTTTTAGATGCATAACTAAGATTGTTCATCTCTTGAATTGGTAAAGCATCAATATCGGCTCGAAGAGCTATACATTTCGATTCAGGATTTTTACCTTTAATGAGGGCAACAACACCTGTTTCCACCAAACCAGATTTAAAAGCGAGTCCGTATTCTGATAACTTTTCTTGAATAAACGTTGAGGTTTCATACTCTTTAAACGACAGTTCAGGATATTCATGCAGTCGCCTTCTTATATCTACAGTATCATTAAAATACTGTTCTGCTAAGGCTAATATTTTAGACTTTAACTGACTCATTTTGAGAACATAAGTTTAATTCCTCCAATTAATAACATTAGCCCAAACACTTTCTTCAGAGTCTTTGAATCGATATTTACAGCCCACCTAGAGCTGAAATAACCACCAATAACAAAGGCTAAAGATATAATGAGGGCATATTTCCAATTCACAAAACCTTCCTTATGGTAGTTCCATGCTGCCAAAATACCAATTGGTGGTAGCATAACGGCCAGACTAGTTCCCTGCGCATTGTGCTGTCCCATTCCCAGCAACAACATTAACAAAGGAATGATAATAATTCCTCCACCAACACCACTAAATCCGCTGAGGAAACCTGCGCAAAGACTAATTAAAACTAAAAAAAGTAATGTTACAAAAGACATAATATAATTTCCTTGCGAAGATATGTAATTCAAAATATCTTTGCTCAATGA
The DNA here is from genome assembly GCA_016779935.1 of Flavobacteriales bacterium. Classification (NCBI taxonomy): domain Bacteria; kingdom Pseudomonadati; phylum Bacteroidota; class Flavobacteriia; order Flavobacteriales; species Flavobacteriales bacterium. Next base: position 179,414 of record JADHMQ010000002.1, on the reverse strand, counting down.
TAAAAATTCAATCTTTTACCTTCAATGGCTTCCAAGAGAATACTTATATTCTGTTTGACGAAAGCAAAACATGTATCATAATAGACCCAGGCTGCTATGAAGAAAATGAAAAGCTGAAATTGGAAAAGTTCATTGTTGACAATGAGCTTGAGCCAGTTAAACTGATAAATACGCATTGCCATATCGACCATGTTTTGGGGAATCATTTTGTTGCGAAAAAATGGGGTTTAGATTTGGAAATACATGAAAAGGACTTGTCCACATTACATTCTGTAAAGGATTATTGTCAACTGTACGGATTTCATAATTATGAACAAAGTCCAGAGCCATCAATATTTTTGAAAGAAGGTGATAAAATACATTTTGGAAATAGTAGCCTTGATATATTATTCACTCCTGGACATGCTCCTGGACACATTGTTCTACATTCCAAAGAACAGCATTTTGTAATTGGTGGCGATGTTCTCTTTCAGATGAGTATTGGACGAACTGACTTGCCAGGTGGCGACTACGACACACTAATAAATAGCATAAAAGATAAATTATTACCTCTGGACGAACAAACAAAAGTGTACTGCGGTCATGGTCCAAGTACAAGTATAGGGTTCGAAAAAATGAACAATTCTTTTCTGAAGTAATTTTTTTTACATTTGAGATTAACGCAATCTTAAAGCATCATGAAAACATTACCTATTTTTAAAAGTCAAAAAATCCGTTTAACTTTATTCGTTTTAATTAGCTCATACATAATTATAGATGTTTCCTTTCTACACATTTTTTCTAGCTGTGATGATTCTGCAATTCCATATTTAGTTGGCATTACTTGTGGATTAACAGCAGGTATTTTAGGAGGCGTATTTAATATTAATAAACTCTATTTCAAATACGATGATCAAAAGATCAAATGGAAATTAGATGTCGAAAAAGAAGTGCAAGAGGCAAGCATCGAGTTTATTTCTGAAATCAAAGAAGATTGGAAATCCATACATTTCGAAAACAATGGCATACGACACCAGATACTAACAACCAATCTATCAAAACGTCAGAAGAAAATGATATTTAACTTTCTAAAGAATTTTTCTTCTCGTAGTCCAAAATCAAAAGGTAATAGGTAAATACACCAAATGCATAAAGACCAGCAGTGATATAAAATATGTAGGCATACGGCAAGTCCATTCCCTTCAAAAACCGAAAAATCTGAGAACTAAAATACCAGCTACCACTCCAAATAGCAGCGGTGATAGCACTTAATATTTCTTGGTTATTTTTTCCAACATAATTCATTGTTAATTCGGAAGTCATTGGTGCTGCCATATTCATTAATGGAGTTCGTATCCAAAAACACAGAATGGCTAATGGTAATGCCAACCAATATTCCACAAAAAACTCAGTTGTAGCCAAAGCAACCAAAGCAATTACAGCAATGGATTGCGTTAAGGTAATACCCAACTTAAAACCAAGCATATCTTTTACCTTAGGAACTAGAAGAGCCATCGTAGCGACTAACAAACTAGCTCCTCCTCCAATCAAAGCAAAATCAGAAGAGTCCACATCAAAAATATGATAGAAAAAGAGATTTATAAAGGGTATGGTTAGACCAGCTCCAACCGAAATAATTATGGTTGGAACAATAGCTTTGGTCACTAACCACCAATCATAAGACGCCCATTGAATACCTTTTTTATCGGATACAACATCGTCTTCTTTGAGTTGTAATAAAAAATAAATCCCTGCTAATCCAATAATAGAAATAACTATTAAAATCATTCCCTCATCAAAACTACTAAAGATGCCTCCCAAAAGAAATATGATGATACTACTGGCTATGGTACCAAAGCTATGGGTAGCATAATTTAAAGAAATAGCGTGAGATTGATTTTCTTTTTTGGTAGTTCTCATTATAAAAGGCAAACTACTTACTTGAAAGCAGGTAAACACTACTCCCCATAAAATAAATAAGGCGGGTAAAATCGAATAAAATCCTTTTGAAATAGCTAACACCATAGCTATAGCTACGAAGGGTACACCAAAACTACCAACTAGAAAAAAAGGCTTTAGTCGTTTTCCTTTAATGTAAAAGCCAAGAGGAAATGCCAAAACCATAACCGCTAAAAATCTATAAGAAATAAAATTAGCAATTTCAGGGTCAGTGAAGCCCGATTTTGCAAGGTAAATGTTGAGTATGAGAAAAAATGCCGCACCGATAAGCTGAATAAAAAATTCAGCTTTTATCATGAACAATACGTGCTCTTCTAAGTCGGCATATGCTTTTAGAACTTTTCTCAATCAAGTAAGCTTAACATCTTCTCTTCTACTACCTCGCTGTCCCAAATGTTCTCAATGTTAGGAATACTCATGATTTCTTTCATCAATTCTTCTTGATGTTGTCCAATTTTCCAAGCATCTGAATATCTAATATTACTAAACGACACCATCGAATAAAGAGGCAACCATTTTTTAGGGTGTTTTTTAGAAAACTGAAGTTCTATTTTTTTCTGTAATAAAAATTGAGGGTCGGCGGTCTTATCACGCATAACAATAAAATTATGTAATGATAAATCTTGTACGCCATCCCCATCAGGTTTTCTAATTTCTGAATATTCCTTGAAACAACTCATAAAGTCATCACCATGTTTATCCATTAATTCATCCAAGACGAAACAGCCTTCAAAACCAGCGTTCATACCTTGTCCATAAAATGGAACAGTAGCATGTGCAGCATCACCAATCAATAATACTTTATCGTCAACGACCCATGGGTCACAACGCATAATAGCTAAAGAAGAAGTCGGATTATTGAAATACTCTTCAACCAGATTAGGTATTAAATCTAAGGTGTCTGGAAAAACTTCTTTAAAGAAATTATAAACTTGATCTTCGGTTTTTAAATTATTAAAAGAATGTTCCCCTTCGAAAGGAAAGAATAATGTACAGGTAAAGCTACCGTCCATGTTGGGAAGGGCTATAAGCATATAATTTCCTCTTGGCCATATATGCAAGGCATTTACCTCAAGTTTATGAGAACCATCCGAATTAGCTGGAATGGTTAACTCTTTGTAACCATGTTCAATATAATGTTGTGAATACTGAAACCTATCTTGCTTCATCATTTTGGAACGAATGACAGAGTAAGCGCCATCGGCACCAATAATCATATCAGCATCCACTACTTTTTCTGTCCCATCTTTATGCTCAAAAGTGGCAGATGCTGTTTGTAAATCCACATCTTTACATCTGTAATTAAAATGCATATTTACATTGTCTTGTTCACCTGCTAAATTCATTAGCAATTGATTAAGCCCACCACGAGAAACGGAAAAAATAGCTTCGCCATCTTGCCCATATTGCTGGTCTGTAAGAGTGCCATCAACGGCATGCATAACCCTTTTATACATGGGTATAGCCATTTTCTCAACCTCAGTATTTACACCAACTTTTTTGAGTGCATTCCACCCACGAGTTGATAAGGCTAAATTAATTGAACGACCTGCTGCCAATTGTACTTTTCTCATATCTGGTCTACGCTCAAAGACCTCTACATCAAAGCCTTTTTTAGAGAGGTAAATAGCCTCTAAGGAGCCTACTAGACCAGCACCTGCAATTGTTACTTTTTTTCTCATGATATTGCGTTTTCTATGATTTGTCCTAATTTGAAAATATCCTCAAAACTATTGTATAATGGAACGGGAGCTAAACGTATTACATTAGGTTCTCGCCAATCGGCTATCACTCCTTCATTTGTGATGTAATCAAACATTTCTTTGCCTTGCCCATGCATTAAAATCGATAACTGACAGCCCCTGTACTTTTCCTCTTTAGGAGTAATGATTTCAAAATTACAGTTATCATAGCGTGAGGAAATATCATTGAAAATAAATTCCATGAAATTAGTCAGCTTTCTGCTTTTTTCAATGAGCTTAGGCATACCTACCTCATCAAAAATATCCATACTCGCTTTGCAAGGTGCCATAGAAAAAACAGCCGCATTAGACAATTGCCAACCTTGTGCTCCTTGCATGGGAACAAATCCTTTTTCCATCAAAAAGCGACGCTCTTCATCATGCCCCCACCAGCCGGCGAAGCGCGGTAAATCAGTATTATTTTCATGTTTGCTATGTACAAACACGCCAGAAACACTGCCAGGACCTGAGTTCAAATATTTATAAGAACACCAACACGCAAAATCAACACCCCAATCGTGAAGGTCAAGAGAAACATTTCCAACACCATGTGCTAAATCAAAACCAACATAGGCACCGACACCTTTAGCTACTTTTGTAATTTTTGGCATATCAAAAACTTGTCCAGTATAGTAATTAACACCGCCCCAAAATACCAAAGCCAATTCGTCACCAACTTCTTCAATACACGAAAGAATATCTTCTTCTCTTATACAATGTTCGCCTTCTCGAGGGCTGACTTCTACGATTACATCTTCTGGCTTTAAACCATGAAATTTAACTTGACTTTCAAGCACATATTGGTCAGATGGAAAGGCCTTCGCCTCACAAATAATTTTGGTACGCTTCCCTTGTGGTTGGTAAAAGGACACCATCATTAAATGTAGGTTTACACTCAAGCCATTCATAGCAACTACTTCCTTAGGCTGAGCGCCAACAAGTTTAGCAAAAGGCTCACTCAATATTTTATGGTAAGAAACCCAAGGGTTTTTAGCTTCAAAATGACCTTCAACACCAAATTCAGCCCAATCATCCAGTTCTTGCATCAAATGAGTTTTGACACTTTTGGGTTGCAAACCCAATGAGTTTCCAGTAAAATAAAGTGCGTATTGACCATTAACAGCAGGGATATGAAACTTATCTCTGTAAGCAGACAATTCATCTGTTTTATCAGATTGTAAAGCAAATTCTATCGAGTTTTGCATAGCGTAAAATTATGGTGCGAAGATACCAAAAGCCATTGGGATAATAAAAAGAAGTAAATACATTAATAAACTACTTCCTTCCATCCAAAAAGTAAAGAAACTTCCGTTGTTTTCTTCATTTGTTTTATAAATCAACAGTCCTACATAAAGGGATGTTAAGAGTAAAGCAATTAAAAATAGGAGTGAAAAATCTGCAAGTATAAAATGTATTATGGATGCTAACTCATATAAAGCCAATGACCAAAATGCTAATTGCTTTGATTTTTCAACTCCAAATAACTGAGGAATTGTTTTCATAGAATTCTTATCATACTTCAAGTCGCGAATATCAAAAGGTATTGTAATTGATAACACAAAAAAGAATCTGCTTGCAATTAATACGCAAACTTCAATAGAGAAAGGAATATCACTTTCAGTAATTATCAAGCCGACACTGACAATTGTCCAGACAATGACAATCAAAAAGATTTTAAGCCCAGGCATTTCTCTTAATACAATACTACGTCCAAAAAAACTAAAGGTAAATGGATACAATAGTGTTACAAATACAGCTGGCACTAAAACATAGAGGGAATGAAGAGAAAGCGAAAACGAAAAATAAATAGTAAGTACAAATGAAAGAACTGTAATGATTTGAAGTGAGCCTTCTTGATTTTTTAGCCATGCCAATTGACTAAATTTATTGTCGGAAGATTTGAACCTCACATATCGCTGAAAATTATAGCTAAATAAGGTAGAAAAAAATACAAATGGTAATATGTGACTTACATCAACATTTAGAAGTATTGCTGAGCTTTGACAAAGGGCGACTACACAGGCTGAAATGAATAGATTACTGATGAGAAAAAAGTTATTCAATTTTATTAGCCAAGACATTTATCAAAAATATAAAATAGTAGCTTAGTTTACAGTGTCATTTTATATTTTTGTACCAGCAAATATTTTTTCGATGAATCAATTTTCTGAACGACACATAGGTCCTAACTCAAGCGACCAAGAATCAATGTTAAACTCGATAGGAGTTTCTACTATTGAAGAACTTATTGAACAAACTATTCCGAACTCAATTCGTCTAAACGAAAAGATGGATTTACCAGACGCTATGAGTGAATCTGAGCTTTTAGACCATATGAAGTCTTTGGGCCGAAAAAATAAAAACTACCGTTCGTATATCGGCTTAGGCTATTACAACACTATTTTGCCTGGAGTAATACAAAGAAATATTCTAGAAAATCCAGGTTGGTACACTGCCTATACGCCTTATCAAGCAGAAATTGCTCAAGGCAGACTAGAAGCCTTATTGAATTATCAAACTATGGTCACTGACATAACAGCAATGGAAATTGCTAACGCTTCACTTCTAGATGAAGGCACTGCTGCTGCCGAAGCTATGCTAATGCTCTTTAATGCACGACCAAGAGACAAGAAAAAGTCCAACGCAAATGTGTTCTTAGTTTCAAAAGATTGTTTGCCTCAAACGATTGACGTTCTCAAGACACGTTCTAATCCAATAGGTATTGAGCTTATTATTGCTGATCACAGTGAATTTGATTTTTCAAGAGAAGATGTATTTGGTATGCTTGTTCAATACCCTTGTAAGCATGGAAATATTGAAAATTATAAAGTTCTAGCAAAAGATGCGAAAAACAATGAGGTGGGTGTAGCAGTTGCAGCTGACTTATTGAGTCTGACCCTTCTAACCCCTCCGGGAGAATGGGATGCTGACGTCGTGGTTGGGACTACACAACGTTTTGGAATACCAATGGGCTATGGAGGTCCTCACGCGGCATACTTCGCCACAAAAGAAAAATATAAAAGAAATATTCCTGGAAGAATTATTGGAGTAACAATAGATGCTGAAGGGAATAGAGCTTTGAGAATGGCTCTTCAAACAAGAGAACAACACATCAAAAGAGAACGTGCAACATCAAATATTTGCACGGCTCAAGTTTTACTTTCAGTAATGGCTGGAATGTATGGCGTCTATCATGGACCAAAACGATTGAAAAATATTGCTCGAAAAATACACCATTTAAGTTGTATTCTTTCTTATGGACTTACCGACTTAGGTTATAAACAGCTCAACAAAAACTATTTCGATACCTTGTTGGTTGATATTCAAAATGTATCTATGGAAACCTTAAAAGTGTTTGCTGAAGATGCCAAAATGAATTTCAACTATATAGACGACAAACACCTTTCCATTTCTATTGACGAAAAAGATAGTCTAAAAAATATAAATGACATTCTAAGTGTATTCGCAAAAAGCTGTAACCATTCCGACCCAAGTGAATTGATTAACAAAGTGTTAAATGGCAACTATACCGATGCCAATGCATTTATCCCTACTGAACTTTACAGAGAAAGTGACTTCCTTCAACATGAAGTCTTCAATTCCTTTCACAGTGAAACAGAGATGATGCGATACATCAAGCGTTTAGAAAATAAAGACTTAGCCCTTAATCATTCTATGATTCCTTTGGGTTCATGTACTATGAAGTTAAATGCCGCATCAGAACTCTTTCCGCTAAGTTGGGTAGAATTTAGTAACATACACCCTTTTGCACCAATCAACCAAGCAAGAGGTTACCACATCATGTTTCACGAATTAGAAGAATCTTTATGTGAAATAACTGGCTTTGCAGGAATGTCCTTACAACCAAATTCTGGAGCTCAAGGAGAATATGCTGGACTAATGGTAATTCGAGCATATCACAATAGCAGAAACGAATCACATAGAAACATATGCTTGATACCCTCATCTGCACACGGTACAAACCCCGCTTCTGCTACTATGGCAGGCATGAAAGTTGTTGTGACCAAATGTGACGAAATGGGAAATATTGACCTTGATGATTTAAAAGAGAAAGCAGAAACCTATAGTGAAAATCTAGCAGCTCTGATGATTACTTATCCTTCCACACATGGTGTATTTGAGGAAAATGTAATGGAAGTTACAGAGATTATTCATAAGCATGGCGGTCAAGTATATATGGATGGAGCTAATATGAATGCACAAGTAGGCTTAACAAATCCAGCAAAAATTGGAGCCGATGTATGCCATCTAAATTTACACAAAACCTTTGCCATTCCTCATGGTGGTGGTGGGCCAGGCATGGGTCCTATTGGTGTTGTGGAACACCTCAAACCCTTTTTGCCAAGCAATCCTTTAATTCAAACGGGTGGCGAACAAGCCATCACCTCTATTTCAGCAGCTCCATGGGGGTCTTCTTTGGTGCTGTGTATCTCTTATGCATACATTAAAATGTTAGGTGAAGAAGGTTTAACAAAATCAACAAAAGTGGCAATACTAAATGCCAACTACATAAAGGAACAATTAAAAGAACATTACACCATTCTGTACGCCAATGAAAAAGGCAGAGTTGCTCATGAAATGATTTTGGACTGTAGGCCATTCAAAGAGATTGGAATTGAAGTTACAGATATTGCTAAACGACTGATGGATTACGGCTTTCACGCACCTACAGTTTCTTTTCCTGTTGCAGGAACTTTAATGGTAGAGCCAACTGAAAGTGAAAGTGTAGAGGAACTAAATCGTTTTATTCTAGCTATGACGTCCATTAGAAATGAGATAAATGCTATAGCTAATGGTGATTTTGATGAGACTGATAATCTTCTAAAAAATGCGCCTCACACCATCAATTTAATTGCTTCTGACAACTGGACAAAACCTTATTCAAGACAAGCTGCTGCTTTCCCAGTAGATTATGTTTCAAAAAATAAATTTTGGCCTAGCGTAAGTAGAGTTGACGATGCTTATGGCGATAGAAATCTTGTTTGCTCATGCGTTTCAATTGAAAATTACGTTTAAAATACTATAAAATAATCTAAAATACTTGTAAATTAAGTTAGGATTTTTTCTAAAAAGGCTGTAAATTCGCTAACACTTAACCGAAAATTAACAAGTACAAATGAAAACATTTTATTCAGTATTATGCTCATTTTTAATTGTTGGTAGCGTTTTTGCCCAAGGCGTTAACTCACAAGAATTGAAAATAGCACCAAAAAAAGTAATTGATTCTACTATCCCAAAAGTATTTTCTAATACCATACAGCTTAGATCATCTTTAGACTGTAATCCAGCTTATTTTTATTGTGAAAATTTTGAAGATGTAAGTATTCCAAGCTTACCTGCTGATATGAGCACTTCAAGCCTCGAAGAAAACTATTATGTTCCTGTTGATGGCAGTAATGTTCAAGTTCAAGGATTTTACACAGGTAACAGCCAAGATGCTGGTGCTGGTGGCTACTGGACATATGTAGACGACCACACTACTTTTGCAATGACTAACGATGATGCATGTCTACCAGGTGGAGCTACTCCAGGAGAAAACAACAATTGCGACCTTACATTAGAAGTTCTTGAGCTTCCTTCACTAAACTTTGCAGAAGGTGATTCAGGAATGTGGCTACAATTTGAATTTTATCATGACAAAAACTGGGGGGGTGGTGATGCATACGTTGAAATCAGCACTGACGGTGGAGTTAACTTCTCAGATTTAAGCGGTCCTCTACCAGAAACTCAAGCGTGGCAATCTGCTGCTTATAATTTAAGCGAATACTATGCAGATACAAATGTAGTTCTTCGATTCACTTGGTCTGACAACGGAAGCTGGGCAAGTGGTCTTGCAATTGATGACATCATAGTAAATCCTCTACCTGAGTATGCTATGAAACTTAACGAGCATCTACAGCTTTTCCCAAGTGCATATTTTGGAGGAACGACTTACCAAACAGTACCACTTGAACAAGCAAGTGCAACAGCGTATAATTTTGCAGGATATGTAAAAAATATGGGTCTTAATACCTTAGATAGTGCAAGGTTATATTCGTCTATTTCTTCAGAAGGCTTTACTTCTCAAAGTTTTGCTGAAAATACAACTTCATTATTAGTAGATTCATTTTACTGTAACGATGTATTTACTGCTACGGCTAACGGCACTTACGAAGCTGAAATTTATGCTTCAGATGCTAACGGTACTCAAACAGAAACAAAAACTGTTCAGTTCAATGTATCTGATTACGAATACGCTAGAGATGACGCTGATTTCAATGGCGGATACAGTGGCGGTTCATTTGTAAACAATGATGGTACAGAGCAAAGAGGCAACATTTATGACATATACAAAGAGGCAATGGTATATGGTATTAAAGTAAGAATTCACCCTGCGACATCGCCTGGATGTATGGCTAAAGGTGTTCTGAATATGGTGGATATTGAAACAGGAAACGTTTCTTACTTAACTGAAACAGCTGAAATGAACGTTGGTTCAATGACTGACGACTGGATGAATTTTGTTTTTGATGTGCCAGTTCAATTAATGGCTGGAGATGTTGTATTACCAACAATCTACGCTAATTACGATGCTGTTGACACTTTAGTTATTGCACAAACTGGTAACTCTCAACCAGGCGAAACTCTCTTACAAGATATTGATGGTGTGAGTGGCGATCCAGGCGAGTGGTATTATACTACTTCAACAGCCATGGTAAGATTAAACTTTGATCCAACATTAACTCCTCCTGCATCTGTTAATGAGGAAAATGTTATCAAATTCAACGTTTACCCTAATCCAAACAATGGAATATTTAATATCTCTGCTTCATCTAATGATAAGCAAGAAATTGAAGTTCAAAACGTATTAGGTCAAGTAGTGTACAGCCAAACTATCAATAATGGAAGTACTCAAATTGACTTATCAAACTACGAAAAAGGGGTTTATACAATTTCATTAACAAACGAAACTGGATTAAGCTCTTCTAAAAAGATAATTATTCAATAATTATATACTTAACCTTAACAACAAAAAAAGCAGACTAACCTCTGCTTTTTTTAATTAAATCAAAGAATTATGAAGCGAATTTTACTGTTTTTTGTAACAACAACTTTCTGTTTGTCGGCATACTCTCAGCATAAAATAAATAGTATAGTTAACACTCCAAAAAAAGTCAATAATTTCAATCAGTTAGAAGAATCTGCAGCAAATACTGTAGCGGATAGCGCTGATGTGATATGGTATGAAGATTTTAGAGAAGGTCTTGACGGAAATAATAACTCCATAGATCCAAGTTGGACTACTCAAGGTTCTGACGGTGCCGTTTGGGAATACGATTTAGACGGATCTAATGGCGATTATGCAGGAGATGAACCTTACTTATTAGAATCTGAATCTGCGGATAATGGATGGATGATTTTTGATGCAGATGGCTCCAATGCTGGACTGCCAACCGCTGCATACTCAAACCGTAAAGGTTCATTGACATCACCTTATATAGATTTGTCAAACGACTCAAACGTAACGCTGTCATTTGAGCATGCATATAGATGGTGCTGCTCTGGATCTCATGAACTTACCGTCTTTATTAATAATGGTAGCGGTTGGTTAGCTGCCAACAGTTTTCAAGTGAATGATTTAGGCTCGGTAAATGTTTTATCAGGAACCGTAAAAGTTGAAATTATAATTACTGAAATGGCTGCACTGAATGACAGTGTTCAAATTCGTTTCGACTGGGCTAATGATGCTGAAACTGCTTCACACTATTTTTGGATGATTGATGATGTTAAAATCATCAAAACCCAACCCTATTCGTCAAATATTTTGACTAGCTACAACAGAGTGCCAAGTTCATATTTTGGAGGAACTTCCTATAGGGTAATGCCACTAGAGCAAATCTCACAAACGTCTTACTTTTTCGGTGGAATTTTAGAAAATGTAGGCTTTAATGTTATTGATAGTATAAGAATTGACGCTTCTATTGAGTCAGAAGGGTTTAATGCTGAAAGCTACGGTTACACTATTGAGTCTGGAAGTAGAGATACTATGTTTGTTAATGATGGTTTTACTCCTTCAGATACGGGTGTTTATTTTGGTTCAATTACAGGAAAAGACGACAATTACTATATTACAACAGACACTCTAACACAAAGATTTCAAGTTACAGAATATGTTTACGCCAGAGATAACGGTAATAATGTGGTGAATTTTGGAAGATATGCACTAAATGGAGATGGAAATAGACAATTTGGAAATGTTTTTGATATCTATAATACAGCAACAGTATATGCCATAACGTTAAGATTGAGTGAACGAACTACTTCTACAGCTACAGGAAAAATCGTTATTAATACCGTTGACCCAAATTCTGGAGAAGTGAGTTACCTAACTGAAACTGAAGTATTAGACTTAGGTTCTCAAACCGAAGAGTGGTTTGATGTAGTTTTAGATCCTCCAGTACTTTTAGATGCTGGCCAGGTGGTTCTTCCAACTTTATATGCCGAATACAATAGTACAGATACTGTGTACATGAGTACCTCTGGAAGCAACCCTAATAATGGTGAAAGCCTTGTACAGGATATTGATGGTATTCAAGAAGGTATTGACCCTGGTACATGGCTATACACTACCTTTGCCCCATGCTTAAGGCTAAATTTTGACCCAAGTGTGATTGGTATAAACACAGATGTAAATGAGCAAGGAAATAATCTGAAATTTGCAATTTATCCGAATCCAAATAAGGGTGTATTTAAAGTGCAATTAGACTTGCATGATACTGGTTATATTGTACTTGAAGTAAAAAGTATATTAGGGCAATCTGTGTATAGTGAACAAATAAACAATGCAGGCATGATTAATAAGTCACTTGATTTAAGTCACCTCAAAAAAGGCGTTTATTTTATTTCAATAACGGATGACTTAAACTCTTCATCAACTAAAAAGATTACAATTCAGTAAATTTTTACAGTTTCTAAAAAAAAACAGGCTTTAATAAGTCTGTTTTTTTTGCTCAAAATTTTTGTTTAACTTCGCATATCAATTCTTAAAACTTAAAACCATGAGACACGCTCTTACATTGTTGGGTATATTTTTATCCTACCAAGTATTTTCCCAATTCAATTACGCTCCTGCGAAATTTCAACCAGAACCTAATCAAATACATCAAAAAAAATCATCGATAAATGTAGATGAGAGTAGTATTTCCTATTCATCAAATGCTGCCGATGATATTATTTGGTCAGATGATTTTGCTAATGGTTTAACTGGTAATAACACCTCTACTAATCAGGCTTGGACGGTAGCTGGGCCCGATGGATCTGTTTGGGAACACGATACGGATGGGTCAAACGGAACCTATGCAGCTTCTGAACCTTTCACCATTGATTCCGAAACAAAAGAAAATGGCTGGATGATTTTTGATGCTGATAAATCTAACCCTGGTCCTTCATCAGGTCATCAAGAAAGGCAGGGTCAACTAATATCTCCTTACATCGATTTGTCTAACGATTCTAATGTTACTTTATCCTTCGAGCATGCGTACAGATACTGCTGTAATTCAAACCATAAACTAAAAGTATATATAGGTACAGCTGATGGATGGAGTTCTACCAGTTTTACCATCAACGAAGAAAGTGTAAACGTTCTATCTGGAACAGTTAAAAAAGAAATAATTATTACAGACATTGCTGCACTTAAAGATAGTGTACGAATTCGCTTTGACTGGGCAGATGGTGCCCAAACAGCTTCTCACTATTTCTGGCAAATAGATGATGTTAAAATCATTAAAACCAAACCCTTTTCAGCAGCATTAGTTAATGCATTCCATAGAACCCCTAGTAATTATTTAGGAGGAACAGGCTATAGAATTATGCCTAAAGTACAATCTGATGCTACTGGTGTTTTCTTCCTAGGGTATATTGACAATACAGGTTACAACACTCTTGATAGTGCGAGAATTATTGCAACTGTAGAGGGTAATAGTTCATATAATGGTCAAAGTTATGGTGCTAACATTCTTTCAAGTGGTCGAGATACACTAGTTACTGCTAATGGTTTTACTCCTCCCGCAACTGGAGATTATACCTCAAATATTTTTGCTAAAGACGATGCTAACAATACTAGCACAGACACTTTGAAGAGAAGCTTTACTATTTCTGAGAACATTTACGCTAGAGACAATGCCGATAATGCGACAGGTTTAGGAAGCTATCCATTAAATGATGAAGGGACACATCAATTTGGTAATGTATTTGATATCTATGCAAACGCTACTTTATACGCTATAAGAATTCAACTAGACAGTAGAACTGGTGCCAATGCAAAAGCTAAAGTTCTAATTAATACTATTGATGTTAGCTCTGGATCTATAAATTATCTTTCTGAGACAGAAGTTTTTGATCTTGGGAATCAAACAGGAAGTTGGGTTAATATTATGATGAATCCACCTATTGAGTTAAGTGCAGGGCAAGTAATCCTTCCTGCCATTTATTCTGAAGCAGCTTCAGCAAATAATGACACTTTATGGATTAGCACTTCTGGTGTAAACTACGTTAATAGTGAATCTCTTATTCAAGATATTGATGGTGTACAAGAAGGAATCGACCCAGGAACGTGGTTATACACCACAACTGCACCTTGTATTCGTTTAAATTTTGACGCTAATGCAACCGGAATAGGCGGTGTTGGTATCAATGAAAAAGATAGATTTGCAAACATTAATGTATTTCCAAATCCTAACTCTGGAATTTTCAATATCAGTATACAAACAGAACAATCTACTGATATCAACTTAAACATTACCAATATCCTTGGGCAGTCTATTTACAAAGAGCAACTTTCAGAAGTGAGTTCACTTAATAAAGAAATTAACTTAAGTAACTACGAAAAGGGACTCTATTTTGTAAACCTCGAGGGTAAAAATGGAAAAAGTAACAGCCATAAAATCGTCATCAAATAAATCATTTTAATTCTAAAAGACCTGACTGATGAAAATAGTCAGGTCTTTTTTTTTAATCTTAAATCTCATGAAAAAAACACTACTATTATTATTTGTCTTTTCTAGCTACTTATTAGTTGCTCAAAATCAACTTCGGTTTAATCAAGAAACCAAAAATGATTTAAACAAACATATTATTAAAATTGCTAAATCAATAAGTCAATCAGAAATTGATTGTTCAGATACAACTTACCTGTATTGCGAAGACTTTGAATCTGTTAGCTCACCTGCCTTGCCGTCGAATATTACGACATCATCACTGGAAACAGGCTATAACGTAAATGTTAATTCAACAAATCAACAAGTCAGCGGATTTTATACCGGTGACAGTGATGATGCAAACGTTGGTGGCTATTGGCCAGTTACTGGACATACGCAATTTGCAATGACAAATGATGATGCTTGTAAACCAAATGGCACTACGCCTAATGCAAACAATAATTGTGATTTGAGTTTCGAAGTATTGGAATTGCCTCTTTTAGACTTCACGAATCAGAATGATGTCTTTCTAATATTTGATTATTATCACGATAAAAATTATGGTGGTGGAGATGCTTACGTTGAGTATAAAATAGGTTCAGGAAGTTGGACAAACATCTCTGGAAACTTGCCGGATGGAGACGCATGGCAAGAAGGTATTTTTAGTCTATCTGCTTTAAATAATACCGATTCTGTATCGATTCGTTTTGTTTGGTCAGATGATAACAAATGGGCGACTGGATTTGCCATAGACAATATTGTTGTTGGTGAATTAAAAGATAATGAATTATCATTACAGACAATAAATCAATATATTGAAGGTAACACTTACGCTTCAACATACTCACAAATACCTTTGTCACAACAAGGTAATGGTTTTTACTTTAGACAGATTATTAGAAATATAGGTAATAACCAACAAGATTCAACTAGACTTAAAGTTGAGATTTTATCAGAACAATTCGAAACGCAAAGTTGGGCAAAAAACCTTTCTTCTCTAGAAAGAGATACATTTTTTGGAAACAACTACTTTAATGCAACATCTATAGGTGATTATCAAATTAGTTTTACCTCAGAATCTGATAGTACGACAACAGATGCTCAAACCTTAGATTTTAAAATTACAGATTATATTTTCGCTAGAGATATTGATGAAGAAAGTATAATTTTCAGTCTTGTCTCTGCTACTGGTGGTCAACCCACTATCGAACATGGAAATACTTTTAGTATCAAAGAAAACACAACACTCTATGCGGTTGATGTTTTTATTTCACAGAATAGCGACCCTAATGGTAAAATTCAAGCCAAAGTTTACTTAGTAGATAATGGAACAGCTAACTTTATTGCAGAATCAAATAGACTAAGCATCCCCTCGTTAGATAGTTGGCAAAGTGTAAAGTTTGCCAATCCAGTTTCTCTTGATGCTGGAAATGAATACCTAGTAACAGTTGGAGGTGATGGTACGCTCTCAGACACTACTCGAATTGGTGCTTCAAGCTCAATAAACGGAAGTTATGGCTGGAGAATTTATAATGGATATTCGGGAACTGGTAGTACACCTCCAAGTGATGGTATTTATCTATCAATACCAATGGTTAGAATGAATTTAGATCCAAATGTAGCAGGGCCTATTGGAATAGAGGAAGAAGATAAGTTTGAGTTTTCAATATATCCGAATCCTAATAATGGTATGTTTAATATTTCTTTAAAGAATCAACCGGCAAATAATCTAGATGTAGTTATCAAAAATGTTCTTGGGCAAATAGTGCATCAAGATTATATAAATTCTAATTCTTCTGGAAGTATAGATTTAAATCTTCAACACTTGAAAAAAGGCGTATATATCGTTGACTTATTGGAAAACAATTCCATCTCAAATACAGGAAAAATTATTATCAAATAATACTAAAAGATGTAATATTTAAGAAGAGAGGCTTTACAGTCTCTCTTTTTTTATTGCTTTAATTTTTTGAAAAGTTGAGAAGCAAAAACAAAATCATTCAACTCAGGACTATCTGAAGTAATGATTGAGTCTTTATCGCCATGCCAAGCTAATTTCCCCTTATTGATAAAGGCAATATTATCGCCTATTTCAACAACTGAATTCATATCGTGAGTATTTACCACAGTAGTAATATTATATTCTTGTGTGATTTCATGAATAAGATTATCAATTATGATAGATGTTTGAGGGTCTAATCCTGAATTAGGCTCATCGCAAAATAAATACTTAGGATTCATAGAAATTGCCCGAGCAATAGCCACACGTTTAATCATTCCCCCACTTAACTCTGCTGGAAAAAGATTGTTTACATTATTAAGGTTTACTCTGTTTAAACAAAAATTTACTCTATCTCTCTTCTCCTCCTCGCTCATGCCAGTAAACATATTTAGAGGAAATGCAATATTTTGCTCAACAGTTAGATAATCAAATAAAGCTCCGCCTTGAAACAGCATGCCAATTTGTTGTCTAAGCTCTCTCTTGTCTTTTTTATCTAACTCTTCAAATGAAGCACCGTCAAAAATAATATTACCAGAATCAGGGGTATGTAGCCCTACCATACACTTAATCAATGTAGTTTTTCCAGAGCCGCTAGCACCAATAACCAAATTAGTTTTACCCGCTTCAAATGAAAAAGAAACGTCTTGTAAAACGTGTTTGTCGCCAAAGGACTTGTTTATTTTTTCAACTTTTATCATGCTAGCATAAGTTGAGTGATTACAAAATTGATAATCAAAATCACAATACAACTGAATACTACTGCTTTTGTGCTTGACTTACCAACAGCAATAGCTCCGCCGTCGGTATAATATCCAAAGAAAGAGGATATGGATGATATTGCAAAGGCAAAAAATACGGTTTTCACTAATGCATAAAAAATGTAGAATGGCTGAAACCAATAGAGTAAACCCTGTAAAAATTCTGCTTTACTAATAATTCCACCTAATGTTGCAGCTAAAAAGCCGCCAAACATTCCAATTGCCATACTGATAATTACTAAAATGGGGAAAAATAAAACTGAAGCAATGATTTTGGGTTGTATGATGAAAGCAGAAGAATTGATTCCCATAATCTCTAGAGCATCTATTTGCTCAGAAACCCTCATCGTACCTATTTCAGAAGCAATACTTGAGCCTACTTTACCAGCTAAAATTAAGGCTATCATGGTAGGTGAAAATTCAAGAACCAAAGACTCTCGTGTGGCAAATCCAATTAAATATTTTGGAATGAAAGGATTGCTTAATTGTAAACCTGTTTGAATGGTAACAACAGCACCCATAAACAAGGAAATGATAGCTACAATGGTAAGAGAATTTACCCCCAACTTTACCATTTCATCTAAAATCCTACTTAAATATACCTTTCTATTTTCAGGTCTACTAAACACATTCCCCAATAAGGAAAGGTACTTACCAAACATTTTAAGACCATGTATCATATTCTTCAAAAATAATAATATTTATTGCCTCAATCTTAAAACCATATAGTATTTTTGAAAATAGTATTATATTCAACTATGAATAAAGCAAAAAAAATATTTTTCTTTCTGTTTTTTTCTTGTTTTCTGCTCAGCTTATCTTCCTGCGGAATTTTAAAAGAAGACTGCGACTGCCCAAGCTTTTCGAATACAGTAGAAGAGGTAGAAAAACATACTTAATTTTCCTTTAGATTAATTCTAAATAAGTAACTTAGCGGCATGAAAAACCTAAGTAATTTAGAACCTGGAGAAAAAGCTGTCATAGATTCTTTTTCTGATAAGGAGTTGGCACTAAAACTCATGGAAATGGGATGCCTTCCAGGTGAACGAATTTGCATTGAGCGTAAAGCTCCATTAGGTGATCCCATAGCTGTTTCCATTTCAGGATATTTGTTGAGTATGAGAAAATCAGAAGCTGAAACCATATTTGTAAACGAAATCAAATAATCGTTGACGCTTTCTCAAAAAATTAAAGTAGCCTTAGTTGGAAATCCGAATAGCGGAAAAACAACCTTATTTAATGCCCTCACTGGTTTAAATCAAAAAGTGGCAAACTTTCCAGGTATAACAGTTGACAAAAAAGTCGGTGCCTGTCAAATTTCACAATTAGCAAGTAAAAATAAAGTCGATACTGAATTTATTGACCTGCCAGGAACGTATAGTCTTTACCCAAAATCTGTTGATGAAAGTGTATCATTTCAGATTCTTTGTGACTCTAAGAACGAACACCATCCTGATGTAAATATCATCATTGCTGACGCATCAAACCTTAAACGTTCTTTGTGTTTAGCCACTCAAGTTATTGACCTTAATACGCCTTGCATTTTGGCTCTTAGCATGATGGATTTAACTATTGCCGATGGTGTCGAAATTGATATAAGTTTACTTAGTGAGCAACTTGGAATTCCTGTAGTCCCAATTAATGCAAGAAAAAAGATCGGTATAGGTAACCTAAAGCAGGCAATCATCAAAGTCATAAACGATTTTGAAACACCCAAAAGCTTTGTTGATATTAAAAACCTAGCACCCGAACTCATTGGTAAGATTCAAAACAAGTTAACTCTCAAAAGTGATTACAACGCTTTTCAAATCGCATGTAATTATAAAACCATTACTGGCATTTCTGAAAAAGAAAAAACACACTTTGAAGAACTTTCTAAAGAGTTAAAATTCAATCCGAAAAGGTCACAAGCCACGGAAACGGTAAGACGGTATAAAGCCATTGATAAACTTATTGAGTTATGTATAAAATATCCTGAG
Source organism: Flavobacteriales bacterium (assembly GCA_016779935.1). Lineage (NCBI taxonomy): Bacteria > Pseudomonadati > Bacteroidota > Flavobacteriia > Flavobacteriales > Flavobacteriales bacterium. Next base: position 160,019 of record JADHMQ010000002.1, on the reverse strand, counting down.
TTTAGCAAAAACAATAGCCTCACTCAGAAGTTAGATAATATACTTACTCATCCAATTTTAGGCTTTGGGATTTTCCTAGCTGTTTTATTTCTCATTTTTCAGGCGGTATTCTCTTGGTCAGAATACCCCATGGAACTTATTGATAATGCGTTTGCTCAACTCTCACAATTTGTTGCAAACTCATTGCCAGATGGAGCCCTCAATAGTTTAATTGTTGATGGTATTATTGCTGGACTTGGAGGTATCGTAATTTTTGTTCCTCAAATCGCCTTTCTTTTTGCATTTATTGCCATACTTGAAGATACTGGCTATATGTCAAGAGTAAGCTTCATAACCGACAAATTACTTAGAGGCTTTGGACTTAGTGGGCGTTCTATTATACCATTACTAAGCGGTGCTGCATGTGCTATTCCTGCCGTAATGTCGGCACGTACTATTCCTAACTGGAAGGAAAGAATAATTACAATTATGGTCGTTCCTCTTATGAGCTGTGCTGCAAGACTGCCTGTTTACACCTTGCTCATTTCCATGATGATTCCTGCCGAGCAAAAATGGTTGATCTTTAACCTTCAAGGACTTACTATGATGGGCTTCTACCTAATAGGCTTTGTATCGGCAATTTCTATAGCTTGGATGATGAAGTATATTTTAGAGTCCAAAGAAAGAGGCTATTTTGTAATGGAAATGCCAACTTACAAAGTCCCTGACTGGAAAACTGTTGGCTTAACAATATTTGAAAAGGTAAAAGTATTTTTGATTGATGCTGGAAAAATTATTGTCGCTATATCTATCGTTCTTTGGGGGCTTTCCTCCTATGGTCCTTCAGATAAATTCCAGAAAATAGAAGAGAAATACCAATATTCTGAAAATGCTGAAGTAGAAATAGCTAGTGAAAAATTAGAAGCTTCATACGCAGGTATAATTGGAAAAAGTATTGAGCCGGTAATTAGACCTCTTGGTTTTGATTGGAGAATTGGAATTTCACTCATTACTTCTTTTGCTGCTAGAGAAGTTTTTGTCGGAACAATGTCAACTATTTATAGTGTTGGCGATGCCGATAACACCAAATCTATAAGGGAAAAATTAATGTCCCATAAGAACCCAAAAACTGGAGAAGCATTCTTTACGCCGGCAGTAGCACTATCACTTATGCTCTTTTATGCCTTTGCAATGCAGTGCATGAGCACATTAGCTATTGTTTTTAGAGAAACAAATAGCTGGAAATGGCCCATAATACAATTTGTATACATGAGTCTCTTAGCATATCTAGCTAGCTTTGCAGCTTACCAAATATTGAGTTAATGCAAAAGCTAGACTCATTTCTTCCTGAAGAATCTGTTGATACTATAAAAAAGTGGTTAACAGATTATAATTGCCAATTATCAATCAAAAAATCGAGAGCTACTAAATTAGGTGATTATCGTTTTTACAAAGGTCAACACCATATTTCAATTAATAATGACCTAAACTCCTATTCTTTTCTCATTACCTTAACTCATGAGATTGCTCATATGTTGGTAAAAGAAGAGTATTCACCTAGAGTTCTTCCTCATGGTAAAGAATGGAAAATGACCTTTCAGAAGCTTATGATTCCCTTCTTACCTATTTTTCCAGAAGTAATACAAAAACGGCTTGCTGCTCATTTAAAAAATCCAAAAGCATCCACAAGTTCAGATTATGAGCTTGTAAAAGCCTTGAGGCAATTTGATGAAAAACCTATTCTAACTATTTCTGATATAGCCGATGGAAGTGTTTTTGAAACCTCAAATGGAAAGAAATATATAAAAGAAAAAAAAATAAAAAAACGGTATCAGTGCAAATCCCTTTCTAATAACAAAAGGTACCTATTTAACCCATTAGCAGAGGTTAAAATTTGATTTCGTACTTTTACAACTCAAACTTCAGAAGCATATGAATACTAATAATTTTGCTGTAATAATGGCTGGCGGTATAGGCTCTCGATTTTGGCCTATGAGTAGAAGTACATTTCCTAAGCAATTTTTAGATATACTCGGAACAGGAGAAACCCTAATTCAACAAACCTTTAGAAGATTAAATAACTTTTGTCCTACAGAAAATATACTGGTCGTTACAAATGTAAATTATAAAGACCTCTGTGTTGAACAATTAAAGGATATAAAAGAGAGTAATATTTTATGTGAACCTGCCATGAGAAATACGGCACCTTGCATCGCATATGCTTCTTTTAAAATCCACAACATAAACCCTGAAGCAAATATAATTGTCGCCCCTTCTGACCACCTCATTACTAATGAGAATGAATTTACAAGAATCGTGAATGAGTGCTTTGAAGTTTGTTCAAAAAACAGCTATTTATTAACTCTAGGGATTAAACCTTCAAGACCTGATACAGGCTATGGATATATTCAGTTTAATGAGGAAAAATCAGAGTTTAGCCAACATATACATTCGGTAAAAACATTTACTGAAAAACCTACCCTTGAGCTTGCCAATCAATTTCTTGAAAGTGGCGATTTCTTGTGGAATTCTGGTATTTTTATTTGGAGCGCTAAGTCTATTACGCTTGGTCTAAGAAAACACTTAAGGGATTTATACGACACTTTCCATGATGGGATTGACTACTTCAACACTGACCAAGAGGAAGAATTCATAAATAGAGTTTTCCCGGGTTGTAAGAGTATTTCTATTGATTATGGACTAATGGAAAAGGCCGATAATGTGTGTGTGTATCCTTCTGATTTTGGATGGAGCGATTTAGGAACTTGGGGGTCATTACACAATCATCTAGATTTAGATGAAAATAATAACGGTATTATTGGTAATGGTGTTATGCTTTATGACTCCAAGAATAACATCATTTATGCTCCGAACAACAAAGTAGTAGTGGTTGAAGGATTAGAAGACTATATTGTAATTGACAATGACAACACCCTATTAATCTGTAAGAAAGAAAACGAGCAACAAATCAAGCAGTTTGTTAGTGATGTAAAACGAAATAAAGGAGAGGATTACGTCTGATTTATTTCAAACTTCCACACATATCTTCAGGTTTAACCCATTCATCAAATTCTTCAGCAGTGAGGTAGCCTAAGTTTACAGACTCTTCTTTTAAAGTAGTGCCATTTTTATGAGCAGTTTTGGCAATTTTAGCTGCTTTTTCATAACCGATTTTAGTATTCAGAGCCGTCACTAGCATCAATGAATTATCTAAGTTTTTCTTCAAATTCTGATGATTTGGCTCAATACCTACGGCACAGTTATTATTAAAAGATACACAAGCATCCGCAATTAATCGTGCAGACTGTAAAATGTTTGCTGCCATCATTGGTTTAAACACATTAAGCTCATAATGTCCTTGCAAACCACCTACTCCAATTGCCACATCATTTCCCATTACCTGGGCACAAACCATAGTTAATGCTTCACATTGAGTTGGGTTAACTTTTCCAGGCATTATTGATGAGCCTGGCTCGTTTGATGGTATAGTAATTTCTCCAATGCCACTTCTAGGTCCTGAAGCTAGCAATCTAATGTCATTTGCAATTTTATTTAAAGAAATAGCCAATTGCTTTAATGCCCCATGTGACTCCACAATGGCATCATGAGCGGCTAAAGCTTCAAACTTGTTTTCGGCACTAACAAAAGGAAAGCCAGTAAACTCAGCAATCTTTTGTGCTACTAATTCTGCATATCCATCAGGGGTATTAATCCCCGTTCCTACAGCGGTTCCACCTAGTGCTAATTCAGAAAGGTGACTTAACGTATTATTTAGTGCTTTCAAACCATGATCTAGCTGAGACACATAGCCAGAAAACTCTTGCCCAAGTGTTAATGGGGTAGCATCCATCAAGTGTGTTCTTCCAATTTTGACCACTTTCATAAAGTCTTTAGACTTCATAGCCAATGTGTTTCGTAATAACTCGACTGCTGGAATAGTGGTTTCCACAATCATTTTGTATGCTGCAATATGCATTCCTGTTGGAAAAGTATCATTGGAAGACTGTGATTTGTTTACATCATCATTTGGATGAATAAATTTATCTGTGTCGGAAAGACTACCTCCATTAATAAAGTGACCTCTGTTGGCTATAACCTCATTGGTATTCATATTTGACTGTGTACCAGAACCTGTTTGCCAAATCACTAATGGAAATTGATCATCTAGCTGACCATCGAGAATTTCATCACAAACTTGAGAAATCAAATCTCTTTTTTCAGTAGAAAGCACACCTAATTCACAGTTAGCATGTGCTGCAGCTTTTTTTAAGTAAGCAAAACCATAGATAATTTCTAATGGCATACTGGAGGAATGACCTATTTTGAAATTGTTTCTTGAACGTTCAGTTTGAGCACCCCAATACTTGTCTGTAGGTACTTTTACTTCTCCCATTGTATCTTTTTCAATTCTATAGCTCATGATTTTTTTATTAGATAATTAACGCTTACTTTTGCACAAAGTTAATTCAAAATATAAGATATGTTTATTGGTTTTCTACTCTTTTTAGTTATCGCAATTATGGCGTTCTGGTTACTTACTTTCATTATTGGCTTTTTGCCTTACTGGATTGGCGCTTGGTTTATCGAGTCTTATAAAAATAAAGACTTGGTTGAAGAACTAGAATAGTCTTACAATACATTCAATATATTTTCTAGTGGTCTTCCAACTACCGCTCCCTTACTGCTAAGAACTATTGGTCGCTCAATGAGTTTAGGGTTACTAATCATTGCATCAATCAGCTCACCATCACTCAGCTCTTTTCCTTTATAATTTTCTTTCCAAACAGATTCATTTTTACGAACTAAGTCAATAGGTTTAATATTTAAATCATTGATTATCCGCGATAATTGTTCAACTGTCAATGGTTTTTTTAAGTATTCTACCACCGTAGTCTTACAGCCTTTGCTTTCTAATAAAGATAATGCCTGTCTGCTTTTACTACATCTAGGGTTATGATAAATTGTAACTTCCATAATATTTAATTTTGTCCAAATTCCATTAAATAAGCTTTTATAAAATCGTTGATTTCACCATCAAGGACTGCCTGAGTGTTTGAGGTTTCGTGCTCGGTCCTTAAATCCTTTACCATTTTATAAGGATGTAAAACATAATTTCTAATCTGCGAACCCCATTCTATTTTTTTCTTTGAGCCCTCAATTTTATCTTTTTCTGCTTGTCTTTTTCTGAGTTCTATCTCGTATAATTGAGATTTCAAAAGCTGTAGGGCTTTGTCTTTGTTTTCTAATTGAGAACGTGTTTCTGAATTTTCAATAATTATTCCAGTTGGTGCATGCTTTAATCTAACTGCAGTCTCAATTTTATTAACTCCTTGACCACCAGCACCGCCGGCTCTGAAAGTATCCCAGCTTATTTCTGATGGGTTTATTTCAATCTTTATAGAATCATCGGCAAGTGGATATACAAATACAGATGAAAAAGAAGTGTGTCGTTTTGCATTTGAATCAAAAGGGGAAATACGTACTAACCTATGCACACCGTTTTCTCCTTTGAGGTTTCCAAAAGCAAAGTCGCCTTCAAATTGTAAGGTAACGGATTTTATTCCAGCAGCATCTCCAGACTGAAAATCGAGCTCTTTGACTTTGAATTTGTTTTTTTCGCCCCACATGATATACATACGCATTAGCATCTCTGCCCAATCTTGACTTTCTGTACCTCCAGCACCAGGGTTTATTGTCATTATAGCAGGAAGATTATCCTCCTCCTTACTAAGCATATTTTTAAATTCTAAATCGGAAAGCTTTTGTAAACACAGTTCGTATTGCTGATTCAATTCTGATTCTTCGACATCACCTTCAGCAAAAAACTCAAATAAAACTGATAAGTCATCAAAGCTTTTTTGTAGTTCATTAAAAGCGGTGACCCATACTTTTTGCTTATTAATGTTTTTTAAATGTTGTTCAGCCTTTTTAGGGTCATCCCAAAAATCTGGAGCTTGGGCCTGTAACTCCTGCTCCTCAACAAAACTCTTTTTATCTGAAATAGACAAAAACCCTTCTAATTCAGAGATTCTAGTTTTTATATTTTCGATTTGTTCTTCACCAACCATTGACTACAAATTTAATGTTTTAAAGTTTGCGCACACATTCCCAAATAAGTTCAGACTCAAAGCCTTTTCTAAGGATATAGTCAACTACTTTTTTCTTTCTTACAAAGGGGTTTTTATCCTTTAACATAGCGTATTTTTTGTCCACTAATTGCGTTATGGTTTCTAGATAATCATCTTCGTCTATTTCTTGCATCCCTATTGAAATACAACTTTTAGGAACTTTTAATTTAGAAAGTTCAAATGCTATTTTTCGTCTTCCCCATTTTTTAATTTTGAACTTACCACTACAAAACGCTCTTGCAAATCGCTCTTCATCGACAAATTTATTTTGAATGAGCTCAACCAAAATGTCTTCTGATAATGATGGGCTTAATCCATAGCTTTTGAGTTTTGTTATGACTTGAAATTGACAGCGATCCATAACCGCACAATAATGTTGGATTTTTTCTTTGGCAACTTTTATATCATATATTTTATCCCCCATCCTTTCAAAGGTAGTATTTTTGTACCCAATGAAAAATAAAAAAGCAATAGGCTTATTATTTCTTGCAAACATCATCTCTGGCTTCGCTCAAGGAATTAGTATGATTGCCATTCCTTGGTATTTTGCAGATATTTTAGGGATGAGTGGCACCTATGCAAAGGGTTATGCTCTACTTACCTTTTTTAGTTTATTCTGGGGACTATATTCTGGCACCTTAATAGACAAATACTCTAGGAAAAAACTATTCCTTTTTTCTAACCTATTTTGTGCAATTATCATAGGAACTATTGCATCCTACGGAATAATTAATGGCTCTACCCCATGGTTTCTAGCCCTTGCTGTCTTTGGCACTACTATGCTACATTATAATATTCACTATCCGAATTTATACGCTTTTGGTCAAGAAATAACTGAGCCTAAAAATTACGCTAAACTTAATGCCTACATTGAAATACAAGGCCAGTCAACAAGCATATTGGCGGGTGGTTTTGCTGCTATATTATTGACGGGGACTACTGATGGCACATTGAATCTTTTAGGCTTGAACATCCCCTTACCATTTAGTTTTGTAGCTTGGGAAATTCATGAAATTTTCTTGATGGATGCTCTTACATACATGTGTGCATTCATAATTATTTTATTTATTAAACACGTTCCCTTAGTTAAAAAAGAAATTGACACAGGAAGTATGTTCACTCGCCTTTACAAAGGGTTTAAATTCCTTAAAGAAAATCCTTTATTATTTGTTTTTGGAGTTTGTTCATATGCCATTTTTACCTTTTTAATTGTAGAGATATTTGTGCTAGTCCCAGCTTATGTAAGTCATTACCTTAAAGAGAGTGCTGATGTCTTTGCCTCTTCTGAGGTATACTACTCTATTGGTGCATTATTTGCAGGTTTTGGAATACGTGCAATTACCAAAAGAACTGATATCGTCACTAGTATCATCATTTTAATGGTATTAACTATTATCTCGTGCATACTATTAACATTCACTAAAAGTGTAGCCATATTATTTGCAATGAGTTTACTGATTGGATTGTGTAATGCAGGTACACGAATACTAAGAATCACCTATATTTTTGAAAAGGTGTCAAACGATATCATTGGTAGGAGTGGTAGCGTATTTAATTCTATCAGTATTATTATCAGAACAATTATGATAATACTTTTCTCAATGCCATTCTTTGCATCCTCAGAAAATATTAGGTATGGGTACTTGGTTGGTGCAGCCTTTCTAGTTATTGCACTTATTCCGCTTGTAAAAAATCGCGATAAATTGAAAGGGTTGGAAACTGTTTCCCCCTAAACGTTTATTACTTTTCTATCTTTGTTAAAGAAACGGTATTGTAATAAGTGATATCTAGTATCTTCTTCAACTCTAAGCTTACAACCGTAGTCACTAGCCCATGTTCGGCGTTGATTTTTGAACCATCCTTTATTAATGTAACTGGCAACAAATGGGTGCGTTTTAAGAATAACATCGTCACTTTTATCAACAGCTTTGGCTAGTTTCTGACCAATTTCGTCAATGAGCAAAATACTTGCTTCGATTTTGCCAGTACCTTTACAAGATGGACAGCCTTCTTTAGTTTCAATATCTAAAACTGGTCTTACTCTTTGCCTAGTAATTTCTACTAAGCCAAATCTTGAAGGTGGAAGAATGTGATGTTTTGCCTTATCATCTTCCATAAAACCAACTAATGATTCGAATAGTTTTTTTCTGTTTTCACTATTGTACATGTCAATAAAATCAACCACTATGATACCACCCATATCACGTAAACGCAGTTGCCTTGCAACTTCCTCTGCAGCAATTAGATTTACTTCTAAAGCATTTGCTTCTTGGTCTTGCTTTGAGTTTACACGTTTACCACTGTTTACATCTATAACATGCATAGCTTCTGTATGCTCAATTACAAGGTAGGTACTCTTGCGCATGGTTACAGTTTTTCCAAAGGATGATTTAATTTGACGTTCGATCTGGAATTTTTGAAATAATGGCACATTGCCTTTGTATAATCTGACAATTTTCGCCTGATCTGGAGAAATTGTAGTGATATAGTCTTTAATTTCTGAGTGAAGTTTTTCGTCATTCACTAATATAGAAAGAAAGTCATCATTTAAGACATCACGTAATAAAGAGGCTGTTCTGCCTAATTCACCTAATACTTTAGCTGGCGGATTAACCTTCTTTATATGTTTGGACATTTGTTGCCACTTCTTATACAGAAACTTTAAATCTGAATCAAGTTCAGCAACCATTTTGCCTTCAGCTACAGTTCTAATAATTACTCCGAAACCAGCAGGCTTTATACTTTGGACTAATTTTTTTAATCTTTTCTTTTCTTCGTTTGATTCTATTTTTTGTGAAATAGAAACCTTGTTTGAAAAGGGGACTAACACCATGTAGCGACCGGCTATGGTTATCTCGGTAGTAAGTCGTGGACCTTTTGTTGATATTGGCTCCTTAGCAACTTGTACAAGGATATGATTTCCTGATTTTAAAACATCGTTAATTGAGCCAGTCTTGTCTATCTCAGGCTCATGCTTGAAGTTTCTGAGAGAAGCTGTATTTAGCTTTCCTCCGATGTTTTTTTCAGTAAATTTTTGGAAAGTTTTGAACTTAACTCCTAGGTCAAGGTAGTGTAAAAAGCCATCCTTTTCGTAACCTACGTCAACGAAAGTGGCATTTAAACCGGTAATAATCTTTTTGACTTTTGCTAAAAAAATATCACCAACTGAGAATTTTGTTCCTACTGGTTCTTTGTGTAGTTCTAGTAATTGCTTATCACGAAGTAAAGCAATAACAACCTCGTTAGGTCTAGAATCTACTAGCAATTCATATTTCAAAATAAAGTGGCATACAGGAATACATTCCTACACAAGATAGGATGTATCCCTAGATTGATACTAGTAGAGATATTCTACTTTTTCTTGTGTCTATTCTTTCTTAAACGCTTTTTACGTTTATGAGTAGCCATCTTATGTCTTTTTCTTTTTTTTCCGTTCGGCATAACCAAATGTTTTTTTATGTTTTTTTAATTCCTTTTACGTTCAGAAAAATTTAAAGTTGAACGTTAGTCTTTACTTTATTAACAAATTCTTTTGAGGGCTTAAATGCTGGAATATTATGGGCAGGAATGATAATTGTTGTGTTTTTCGAAATATCTCTTCCTGTTTTTTCCGCTCTTTTCTTCACAATAAATGATCCAAAACCTCTCAAAAACACATCTTCACCATTGGAAAGAGAGCCTTTGACTTCATGCATAAATGCTTCTATAACCGCCTGAACATCAACTCTTTCTACACCAATTTTGTCTGAAATGGAGTTTACAATTTCTAACTTTGTCATAACCTCAATCTTAAAAAGATGCTTAAATGTTTTAAATTTGCTGCAAATATACTCACTTTTTATTTAAATTTTGATACTTAGCAGTACTTTTAACACCTTATACTCAACGACTTAATGCAATTTTCACCTCAAATTATAAGCTGGTACTTAGAATTTAAAAGAGACTTGCCTTGGCGAAACACGACAAACCCCTACAATATTTGGCTATCAGAAATCATCTTACAACAAACTCAAGTAAAACAAGGTTTACCGTATTACGAAAAGTTTATAGGTCATTTTCCAAGTGTAGAACATCTGGCTAATGCTGATGAAGAAGAGGTACTTAAACTTTGGCAAGGACTGGGGTATTATTCCAGAGCAAGAAATCTACACTTTGCTGCAAAACAAATCGTTCTTATGGGTGCTTTTCCAAAAAATTACAAAGATATTTTGAGCCTCAAAGGTGTTGGTGAATATACTGCTGCTGCTATTTCTTCATTTGCTTACAAACTGCCTCACGCAGTTGTTGACGGAAATGTATTCAGATTACTTTCAAGGTTTTACGGAATAGATTTAGCGATAAATAGTTCTGGAGGAAAAAACCATTTCACAAAACTAGCTAACACGCTTTTAGATGTTAAGCGTCCAGACATACATAACCAAGCTATTATGGAGTTTGGTGCTTTGATGTGTAGACCTAAAAATCCAAATTGCGAGCAATGCCCATTAAGTGATGAATGTATTGCCTTTAATACTAATTCTATTGAATCCTTTCCTGTAAAGATAAAGAAGAGTGAGTCGAAAACGCTATATTTTGACTACTTCTTCTTCAAGTTTAACGATAACACATTGGTAAATAAACGTATTGAAAAAGGCCTATGGATGAATTTATTTGAATTTCCGTTAATTGTAAATACTGAGAAAAAAATAGAGAAACGCATTTTGAAAAATGACACATTTCAGAAATGGACTAAAAATTCTAGCATTGAAGTTGCCTCTGTTAAAGAAATAAAACACATTTTAAGTCATAGGGTAATACATGCTCGTTTTTGGGAAATAAATTGTAATAATCAACTTCAAAATCATTCATTTAAAACTATTAAAATTGCGGATTTGAATATGCTTGCCATTCCGAGGCTAGTTGAAAAATACCTTAACTTAATAAATTAACTCATTTATTTTTTAATTATATTTGGATATGAATGTGAAACCCTTAAATCATAAAAAATGGCTAGCGTAAACAAAGTAATTCTAGTTGGAAATCTAGGAAAAGACCCTGAAGTAAGGCATTTTGAAAACGGCGGCTCTTTAGCCCGTTTCCCAATAGCAACTTCCGAAACTTATACTAAAAAAGACACTAACGAAAAAGTGACACAAACTGAATGGCATACCATTGTAGCTAGAGGCGGATTAGCTGCAAAAGTAGTGGAGCCTTACCTCAAAAAAGGAAATAGTGTATACATAGAAGGCAAACTGAGAACCCGATCCTGGGAAGATAAAGATGGCGTGACAAGGTATACAACTGAAATAATGTGTGACAACTTAGAAATGCTTGGTAAAAAATCTGACAACTCTGAAAGTATTGTTGATGCCTACAGTAGTGCAACTCCTCCCGTTCAAGATGCACCTGACGACGATTTACCATTCTAAATTTTAACTTAAAAGATAACTTTTGGACGAAGACCCTGAACAGATCATCACCTTTTTATTAACTATTGCTAACCAAAGCTTTGACATGAGCTTAGTATTTGCTGTGTTCAGCATATTACTTTTGCTAATTTTTTCGGCTTTAATTTCAGGTTCTGAAGTAGCTTTTTTCTCGTTAGATTCATCAAAGCTTGATACCAAGGATATAGATTCTATTAGCCAGATTAAAAAACTCATGCAGAAGCCTAATCACTTATTGGCAACAATTTTAATCTCAAATAATTTTATAAATGTTGCTATAGTTATGCTATCTACATTCATAACTAATCGATTATTTGATTTTACCAATTTTCCAATTTTGAGCTTTATTATTCAAGTAGTAGTAGTAACATTTGCTTTATTACTCTTAGGCGAGGTAATCCCAAAAGTTTATGCTAACCAAAATACATTAGCCTTTGCTAAAATGATGAGCACACCTCTTAGTATTCTTTCAAATTTTTTCAAACCCTTAAGTCAATTACTAGTTTCTTCAACCTCGATTATTGAAAAAAGATTTAGATCGAAAGGTTATAAAATTTCAGTAGATGATTTATCTTCTGCTCTTGATTTAGCAGGAGAAAACGACACCAAAGAAGAAGAAAAACGAATTCTTAGAAGTATTGTGGAGTTCGGCAATATTCAGGTAAAAGAAATTATGAAGTCAAGAGTTGATGTTACAGCTATTGAACAGAATACCGACTTCAATGAGGTTAGAAAAACGGTTATCTCTTGTGGATATTCAAGAATTCCTGTTTTTAAAGAAAATTTTGACACCATTTTGGGTATTCTATACATCAAAGATTTACTGCCCTTCCTGGAAAAGGACGCCTTCGATTGGGTTAAACTTATTAGAACTCCTTTCTTTGTTCCGGAAGGAAAGATGATTGATGACTTAATGAAAGAATTCCAAGAAAAAAAGACTCATCTTGCTGTAGTGGTTGATGAATATGGTGGGACTTCGGGAATTGTTACTCTTGAAGATATTATCGAAGAAATTGTAGGTGATATTAATGATGAATTTGATGACGATGGAATACAATTTTCTAAATTAGATAATGCTAATTTTATTTTTGAAGGTAAAACATCTTTAAACGATGTGCTTAAAACAATTGATGGGGAAATTGATTTTTTTGATGATATAAAAGGTGAATCAGACACTCTTGCTGGCTTAATTCTTGAAATGAAGGGCGACATCCCTAAGCATGAAGAACGACTTGTATTTAAGCAATACACCTTTACGGTTGAATCTGTTGATAGAACAAGAGTTAAACGTATTAAAATCACTATTGATGAATAGGTTTTTACTGATATGTCTTGCCTTGACTGTTTTCGCCTGTAACGATAGTTATACTCCAAAACCAAGTGGCTACCCTAGAATTGATTTCCCTCAAAAGTCTACCTTTTTAGTACAGAATCATTGTCCATTTAGCTTTCAACAACCATCGTATACTGCTCTAAATTTTCATGATGAAAATAAGTTTTGGTTTGATTTAGAGTTTACATCTCTAAACGGAACTCTTCATATGAGCTACAAGCCTTTGAATAATAACTTGTATAATTTTACTGAAGACAGTAGGGAATTGGCTTATAAGCACGCACAAAAGGCTGAAGCCATCAGCGAACAACAATTCCTGAATGATTCTCTTGGGGTCTATGGAATGGTATATACTTTTCAAGGTAATACGGCCACTCCATTACAGTTCTTTTTAACTGATAGCACAAAGCATTTTGTTAGAGGGGCATTGTATTTCAATACGGCTGTAAATGATTCTATTATTCCTATCAGTAATTTCATTAAAGATGATATTTACAAAATCATTGAAAGCTGGAAATGGGAATAAAAAAAGCCCTTACCAAACGGCAAGGACTTTTCTTCAACTGAACTAAACTTTATTAACTACGACAATATTGATTTTACAATTTGAGCAATGAGTTTGCCATCTGCTCTTCCAGCTAATTGCTTATTAGCAGCGCCCATTACTTTACCCATATCTGCCATGCTTGTAGCCCCCATTTGGTTGACTACTGAAGATACCGTTTCACGGATTTCATCCTCACTTAGCTTTTCTGGCAAAAACTCTTCTAAGATTGATACTTGAGCTAATTCATCATCTGCTAAATCCTGACGGTTTTGCTCAAGATATATAGCTGCTGCATCTTTTCTTTGCTTAACTTGTTTTTGTATGATTTTTTGCTTGGCAGCATCATCTAGTTCTCCTGCACCCTTTTCAGTTTGTGCCATTAAAAAAGCAGATTTAATTGCTCGCAATGATGAAAGCCTTACCGAATCTTTAGCCAACATGGCTTCTTTAATGTGTTTATTAATATCCATGATTAGTCAACGTTATCGTGTAAGAAATTATTGGGCTTTATTCCAATATTTTTATCGTCGTCTTCTCCAAGAACATAGTTTGGCGCTTCAGATTCTGATGAGTGTGTAACATCATCAAGCTCTACTTCACGTCGCTTATATGCTGGCTCACTCTCTAAGTCTGTAAGTCCTGATGGGGTGCGAAGCTTCATGGTTATTTCTCTAAGTCTGTCCATTCTCTGACGACTTCTTAGTGCCATTTGCTCGGCTGAAATACCATGATTAATTTGAGTAAACTCATCTTTCTCAACTTCATCTTTTAATTCTGTGATTACTTCTTCAGCCTCTTCCTCCATTTCTAGAGTATGAACTATTACTTCATTTTCGTCGATATTATCTTCTTCTACTACTTCTGAAATGATTTCTTTTTGTGGCTGAGTGTTTTCAGTTTGAATTGGGAAATCTATTGGACTTTCTTCTGAAGGCTCCTCTTCTAATGAGAAATTAATCGTAGGTGCTTCAGCGTCTAACTCAAAGTTTAATGTCCCTTGTGGCGTTTCGTCAGCATCAAGTTCTGTTGTAGAATCGTTAACATCTTCATCTATTATAACATCGGCTTCTGTTTCATCATTTTCTAGGTCATAAACTTTTGGCGTTTGTGGTTTGGCAGGACCTAAGTTTTTATTGACTTTAAAGCCTGTTGCGATAACAGTTACACTAATTTCATCATCCATTCCTTCTTCTACGCCAATCCCTTCAATGATATTTACATCTGAACCAGCGACATCTTGAATATGTTTTTTAATGTTGAATAATTCGGTCATTCTAATTTCTTTTTCACCTGGGCCGGTTACAATCTTAAGAAGTACTTGCTGTGCTCCTTTAATATTGTTATCGTGCAAAAGTGGTGAATCTAGTGCCGCTTCAATAGATTCAATAGCACGGTTTTCACCTGATGCATACGCTTGTCCCATTACGGCACTACCGCTGTCTTTTAATACTCGCTTGGCATCATTAAGGTCAATGTTAACCATTAATGTTTGTGAAATAACTTCAGCAATTCCTTTTGTAGCAGTATTTAACACTTCGTTAGCTTTAGCAAAGGCTCTACTCAGTGTTAAATCTCCATATACTTCAATTAGTCTATCGTTATTGATAACTAAAAGTGTATCTACGTTTGCTCTTAATTCTTCAAGTCCTTGCTCGGCATACTGTTTTCTGTAGCCACCTTCAGTCCAAAAAGGAACGGTTACTACAGCTACTGTAAGGATTTCTTTTTCTCTTGCTACACGAGCAATTACTGGGGCAGCACCTGTACCGGTACCACCACCCATTCCAGCAGTAATGAAAAGCATTTTTGTATTGCTTTCGAGTAGTTCTTCAATACGGTCAATACTTTCTTCTGCTGCTTTTCTACCAATTTCAGGATTAGCTCCAGCTCCTAACCCTTCGGTTATTTCTGCACCAATCTGAATTTTGGTTGTGATTGGACTAGCTTCTAATGCTTGCAAGTCTGTATTGCAAACAGCAAAGTCAACCCCTTCGATTCCATGTTCATACATGTAGTTCACAGCATTGCTACCACCTCCGCCAACACCTATCACTTTGATGACCGATGATTGGTTTTTTGGTAAGTCAAATGCTAATACACTTTCGTTTGTCATTGTCTTAGTTATTAATTTGTTAATAGTTTAGTTTATTCGTCGTTTGTTAAAAAATTATCAATTTTATCGAGCATCTTCTTAAAGAAGTCGCCCATTCCTCCATTATTTGTTGTTTTACTAGAGTTTGTACTTAGCTCATCGCCATTATCTTCTTCTAAAAATTTCATTACTAACCCTACACCTGTAGCATACATTGGGCTACTTACATCTATCGGTGAATTGGATGATAAATGCTCGTTTGGATAGCCTATTCTACATTCTATTCCGGTGTGGAATTCTACTAATTGTCCAATGTGTTTAAGTTGGCTGCCACCACCTGTAAGCACAATTCCTGTAATTAGTTTTCTTTCATAACCTGAGTTTTTAATCTGATGGTGTACTAACTCAATGATTTCTTCTACTCTAGCTTGAATAATATTGGCTAAGTTTTTGAGTGAGATTTCTTTTGGTTCTCTTCCTCTTAATCCTGGAATTGACA
Organism: Flavobacteriales bacterium; assembly: GCA_016779935.1. Classification (NCBI taxonomy): domain Bacteria; kingdom Pseudomonadati; phylum Bacteroidota; class Flavobacteriia; order Flavobacteriales; species Flavobacteriales bacterium. Next base: position 144,015 of record JADHMQ010000002.1, on the reverse strand, counting down.
CAATCTCATTTTCTTTATTCTGACTTGCAAGGGCAGAGCCAAATTTTACTTTTAAGAGTTCTGCTTGATTTTCTAATATGGAACAGCCTTCTTTAATATCTTGTGTTATAATGTTTCCTCCAAAGGGAATTACTGCAGTATGTCGTATTATTCCGTCTTTAAAAATAGCAACATCAGTAGTTCCTCCTCCGATATCTACAAGTGCAACTCCAGCTTCTAATTCTTGAACATCTAGTACAGAAGTGGCAGATGCTAAAGGCTCAAGGGTAAGGTCAGTCATGGCAAGACCAGCATTATTTACACACTTTTTAATATTAGAGATAGCGGCTGTCTGACCGGTTATAATATGAAAGTTAGCTTCTATCTGAACGCCGACCATTCCTCTTGGGTCTGGGAAATTATCTTGCTTATCAACAATATATTCTTGAGGTATAACGTGTATGATTTCTTCGCCTGGCACCATCACTAGTTTGTACATGTTTTGCATTAGCTTGTTGATGTCGGCATCATTAATCTCCGTTTCTAGATTTTCTCTGACGAGTTGGCCTCTGTGTTGTAAACTTTTTATGTGCTGACCTGCAATACCAACATTCACATTTTTAAGTTCTAATCCTGAAGAATCAATGGCTTCTTCCAAGGCTTTTTGAATGGATTGAGTGGTTTTATCAATATTAGACACAATACCACGCATAACACCTGTTGATGGTGCCTTACCCATACCAAGAATTTCTATTTTACCGTGTTCGTTTTTTCGACCAATAATAACAGTAATTTTAGTTGTACCGATATCTAAACCAACGGCTATTTTTGTGAGACTATCCATATTTATTTTTTTACACAAACAATTTGATCTTTAAACTTCAGATTTATTTCTTTATGGTTATTCCAGCCTGTTTGCTTTACGCCTTCAGAGTAGAACAACTTTAATTTTTTAAATTTTTCTTTATATCCATTAATATTTCCTAATAGTATATTATGATTTCCAACTCTTGGTATTAATTCTATTTCTTTATTTTCTTTTACATAAATCTGAATGATTTGAGATTTTAAAAAGGAGTCAGAATTAACATATTTTGCTAAAGTATGTATCATGGATAAATCAATGCTGTCTTTGATGTTGCCGTTAGCAACTAATAAGCGTTTGGTATAGTTTGATGAGAGTTCAAAAATCGTCCCTCCTTCATCCATATAAAACTCTTGTTTATTTGCTGACTTCACACGTACTATTGGGTCTTTTTGTTGTACATCAATTTTTAGTCGCCCATCAAGAGTTACATATACCTCAGCATTTTCAACATTTTTTTGCTGTTCTATTTTATTTTCAATTTCATAGAGTGGTAATTGTGTTACCGACTGTCCGACTAAACTATCAGATACTGACTCCATAAGTAATATCACTTCTCCTTGAGTAATTAGTGAGCCTTCAGCAGCGCCAAGATCAATGCGATAGTCAGTACATTTTTTATCTTCATGACGCATAGATGTAAAGCCTAATAAAACTACCAAGCCAGCAAAGAGAACGGTATGTGATATGATACTAATCCACTTCATCTTGATAACATTGTGTTAGTGGTTCAATAAACCTATCAATATCTCCTGCTCCCATAGTCAGTAATACTTCTCTTTTGGGATGGGTTAACTCTTGTACTAATAATTCTTTAGCAATAATGTTTTTTTCACTTTTAGAAATCTTTTCCAACAACATCTTTGAGTTAACGCCTTCTATTGGCAACTCTCGGGCAGGGTATATTTCCAATAGCAACACCTCATCGGCTAAGGATAATGATTCTCCGAATTCATCAGCGAAATCACGAGTTCTGCTGAATAAATGAGGCTGAAATACTGCTGTTATTTTCTTGTTAGGGAACAACTGCTTGGTTGCTTCCAATGTTGCTTTTACCTCTTCTGGATGATGGGCATAATCATCAATATACACGTACTTGCCATTGGCATGAAATTCATACCTTCTTTTCACTCCTCTAAATGAAGCAATAGCCGATTTAATGTCTGCTGAATTTGCTCCTAGATATGAAGCTACAACTGTTGCTGCAAGTGCATTCTCCACATTATGTTTTCCTGGCAATTTTAGCACGATATCTTTAAGCTGGTGTTCGTATACTTGGCCTGGTAAGATGTCAATAAACTGGGCATCAAAAATTTGATTTGTATTTTCTATTCTCAAATTCGACGCATAATTATCTGCCTTTACTGATGATGAGTAGCTAAGTTGTAAGGTATCATCGTTTGTCTTAAAGTCTATAGCAATGGATTTGTTGACTAACAGCATGCCCTCTGGCTTGAGGTTTCGAACAAATGCTTTGAATGTATTTTTTATTTCATTCTCATCTTTGTAAACATCTAAATGATCTGCATCTACAGAGGTTATCACAATTATATCGGGATTGAGTTTTAGGAATGATTTATCATACTCATCGGCTTCAACAACTACGATATTACCTTTTTTGGATAAGAGTAAATTAGAATTAAGATTAGTGCTTATACCTCCTAAAAAGGCTGTGCATTCTATATTGCAACTCTTAAGTATATGAGCTAAAATGCATGAGGTTGTAGTTTTACCATGAGTTCCTGAAACAGCTATGGTATAGGCCTCCTGAGTAATTAGACCTAATAGCTCCGCTCTCTTCAAGACATTCCACTTTTTGGATTCAAAATATTGAAGTTGATAGCTTTCCAAACTCACTGCTGGTGTATATACTACCAATAGTGAATGATGATTAGCAGTCTTAATGTGTTCTGGAATATGATTATCGTCAAAATGAATATCAATTCCTTCTTCTTGAAGTTGAGCTGTAAGTTCTGAAGGTGTTTTGTCATACCCACAAACCTCCAACCCTTTTGAATTGAAATAGCGTGCTAGTGCTGACATACCTATACCGCCAACACCAATAAAATAAAGTTTTTCAAATAATTTAATATTCATTTAGTCTATTAACTTTAATACTTCATCCACTATTAATTTCGAGGAATCAGCTATTGCTAGTTTTTTTATGTTTTTAGCTAATTTCTTTTGTTTTTCATTGTTATTAAGTAGTTCACTTAATGTTTTTCCTAATTCCTTTTTTGCTTCATTATCTTTTACCATTAATGCTGCACTTTTATCCACTAGAGCCATAGCATTTTTAGTCTGATGGTCTTCAGCAACATTTGGCGAAGGAACAAGTATTGCTGGCTTTCCTATAAGACATAACTCTGAAATCGTGCTTGCTCCAGCTCTTGAAATAATAACATCCGCTACACTATAAGCTAAGTCCATCTCGTAAATAAATGCACTGGCTTGAATATTCTTTTTGTCTTTTGTTAACTCTAAAGCTTGTTTTTCAAACGACACCCCTGTTTGCCATATCAATTGAATGTCCCCAGATTCTAAATCATCAATTAAAGCTGCCATAGATTCATTAATTGTTCTTGCTCCTAAACTCCCACCTATGACTAGCACAACAGGCTTTATTTCATCCAACTCAAAATGCTTTATCCCTTGTGCTTTTTTGGATGCACAACCAATCAAATCTTTTCTAATAGGATTACCCAATAGTAAAAGCTTATCCTCTGGAAAGAATCGCTGCATATTTTCATAAGCAACACAAATCTTTTGCACTGATTTTGATAGTAATTTATTAGTAATTCCTGGATAAGAATTTTGTTCTTGAATAAGAGCGGGTATGGATAACTTTGAAGCGACAAATAATAAAGGTCCACTGGCATAACCACCCGTCCCAACAACCACTTCCGGTTTAAATTTCCTAACAATGAAATAGGATTTCAACAAGCTAAATAGCAGCTTAAATGGGAAAGAAAGGTTTCTTGTATCTCGCCAATTTCTTTGAAAACCATTTATACTTAAGCCTTTTATTGGATATCCAGCTTTGGGGACTTTCTCCATTTCCATTCGACCTTTTGCTCCTACAAATAGAATATCAATGTCTTTTATTCTTGACTTCAATTCGTTTGCAATTGAAATTGCTGGAAAGATATGCCCTCCAGTACCGCCACCACTTATAATTACTTTAACTGACATTGGTACTGATTTTTGATACGTTAATTCCTTTGCTTGCACTTAGGATAATTCCAAGTGAAATACATGTAAATATTACTGATACTCCACCCATGCTTATCATAGGTAAGGTTTGCCCTGTTACTGGGAATAAATCTACCGCAACAGCCATATTTATAAAGGCTTGAAACACTAATGATATACTAAGTCCTACCCCTAGATATGCTGCTAATGGGTCAGGTGCTAAATTAAAAATACGTTTACCTCGAAGCAGTAAAATAATGTACGCAAAGACAACGGCTATACCTCCCAAAACACCCCATTCTTCGATAAGTATAGCATAAACATAATCGGAGTTTGGCAATGGCAACACATTTCTCTGCGTACTCTTTCCTGGTCCTCTTCCCTTTATACCACCATTTACTATGGCTATTTTCGCATGTGTTACTTGATAATTGGCGTCGCTGCTTACAGATTCATCTTGTGAAAAATTCTTTACTCTATTTACCCAAGTTTGAGCTCTTGGGAATGTTTTTTGTAGTGAAGGGATGGTAAGTGATAGGCTTATGACAATAGCTCCTAATCCAATAATTCCAACTAGCAATAGCGACAAAAACCTGAATGGCACACCGCCTAAGTATAATAGCATAAGGTTTGCAGCAAATATCATGGCAGCTGTAGAAAAGTTAGCTGGAAAAATGATAGCACAGACTAAAAGAAGGGGAGCAAATAATTTCCATGCTACACTTTTAAAATCGGTGATATTGTCTTGAATTTTAACTAACTGACGTGCCAAAAATACTGTGATAGCAATTTTTCCAATCTCAAATGTATTAATTGGCATATCTCCGATAGTAATCCAACGGCTTGCATCATTTAATGATGTACCAAAAGCTACTGTGTAAATTAGTATCGGGATGGCAATGATGAAGCCTAACTGACCAAGTCTGGAATAATATTTATGCGGAATTTTATGGATGAAATAAATAAATAATAGTCCTATTATGAGAAATCTACAGTGTTTAAAAAATAAATACCAAGTATTACCTCCATATGACGTATAGGCTAAACCACCTGTTGCACTATACACCACTACAATGGAAACGAATACCAAGAAGAATATCACCGCCCAAATTCTGGTGTCCCCTTCTAGATTGATATATTTTTTAAATAGACCCATTTATAGTGTTCTGACCATAGATTTAAATTCATACCCTCTGTGCTCATAGTTTTCAAACAAGTCAAAACTTGCACATGCTGGAGATAATAATACTGCATCTCCTTTCAATGCACTACCGTATGATAGGTTTACTGCTTCTTTCATATCCGAAGCGTAAAGCATTTCAACTCCAGTATTCTCAAAAGAGTTCTTTATAGAATCAATATTTTCGCCTAAGCAAATAATAGTTTTGACTTTTTCTTTTACAAGTGGTATAAGTGAGGAATAGTCGTTGCCCTTATCAATTCCGCCAACTATCCAAATGGTTTTTTTAGTCATGCTTTCTAAGGCATACCAAGTAGAGTTAACATTTGTTGCTTTGGAGTCATTGATAAACTCAATGCCGTGAACTTTTATCACTCTTTCAAGTCGATGTTCTACGTTTTTGAAGTCAATTAGACTTTCTCGAATTATATCTTTCTTTAATTCTAAAATCCTGGAAGCAATAGATGCCGCCATAGAATTGTAGATGTTGTGTTTGCCCTGAAGGGCTAGTTGTTGAATATTCATAATAAATGACTTATCATTAATGTTTAATTTTATTTCATCCCTATCTAAATAAGCACCTTGTTTTTGCGTCTTCTTTATAGAAAAAGGTAAGCACTGTGCTTGTGTTGTTAAATGTTCAGTTATGTTACTGTCGTCATCGCAGTAGATTAAATAGTCACTACTGTCCTGATTCATTGTAATTCTTAGTTTCGATTGAATGTAATTCTGAATATTATTTGCATACCTATCCATATGGTCTGCAGTGATGTTTAACAGAATTGCTATATGGGGTTTGAAGGAACGGATTCCATCGAGTTGAAAGCTACTGAGCTCCAGAACGTAATAGTCATAATTTTCAGTAGCAACTTGTAAGGCAAAACTCTCACCAATATTTCCTGCGACTCCTACATTAAGTCCTGCTTTTTTTAGCATATGACCTATTAATAGTGTTGTCGTAGTTTTCCCGTTACTACCTGTTATTCCAATAATTTTTGCATCCGTATATTGAACTGCAAACTCTATTTCTGAAATAACTGGTATTCCCGCTTGTTTCAAATCCATTATTAATGGAATAGTGTCTGGTATTCCTGGACTTTTTACAATAATATCAGCTTCAAAAAAACGTAAATCGGTATGTTTTTCCTCTTCCCATTCAATCTCATTATGTGTAAGAACATTTTTGTATTTCTCCTTTATCTTTCCATTATCAGATAGAAATACATTAAATCCTTTTTGTTGTGCTAAAACAGCTGTTCCACAACCGCTTTCTCCTCCGCCTAGCACAACTACTTTTTCCATTATCTTAGTTTAAGTGTGACAATAGTTAGTATCGCTAACATTACTCCCACAATCCAAAATCGTGTTACTATTTTGCTTTCATGTATACCTAGTTTTTGAAAATGGTGGTGTAAGGGAGCCATTTTAAATATGCGTCTTCCCTCACCATATTTCTTTTTGGTATACTTGAAATAGGATACCTGCATCATTACTGAAAGATTCTCTACTAAGAATATTCCACATAATACTGGTATTAATAATTCTTTTCTTATTGCTATGGCGAATACGGCTATTATTCCTCCTAATGCTAAACTTCCGGTATCGCCCATAAAGACTTGTGCTGGAAAAGAATTATACCAAAGAAAGCCTACGCAAGCACCAACAAAGGATGCCATATAAATCACTAGTTCACCCGAGTTTGGCAAGTACATAATGTTCAGATAATCTGCAAAAAATACATTACCAGAAACATAGGCTAGTATTCCTAAAGTTGTTCCAATAATTGCTGAAGTACCAGTTGCTAAGCCATCCAGTCCGTCAGTCATATTTGCACCATTACTTACTGCTGTAACAATAAAAATGACAATTAAAACAAAGACTATCCAGGCATATGAAGCGGCATCATCACCCATCCAGGAGACTAATCTTGAGTAATCAAATTCATTGTTTTTTACAAATGGAATTGTGGTTTTTATAGATTTTATTTCTTCTCCAAATACTTCTTCTTGATTAACTACTGCATCTCCTCTAATTTCCTCTTTAATAGTTATACCATCATTGAAGTAGATTGTGAACCCTATTATGATTCCTAGACCAACTTGTCCAATAATTTTGAATCGTCCTGCTAATCCTTCTTTGTCTTTTTTGAATACTTTGATGTAGTCATCTATAAAGCCAATAATACCTAACCATATTGTAGATATTATCATTAGAATGATGTAAATATTGGAAAGCTTTGCGAATAATATTGTAGGTAATAAAATCGCTGCAATGATGATGAGTCCACCCATAGTTGGCGTTCCCTTCTTTTGTTCTTCACCTTGCAAACCAAGTTCTCTAACTTCTTCACCAATCTGTTTATTTCTTATGAAATTTATAATACGCCCACCAAAGACCATAGACACCAATAAAGATGTAATTACTGCCATCGCTGCTCTAAAAGAAATATATTGAAATACTCCAGCTCCAGGAAGATGGTAAGTAGAGTCGAGATATTCAAATAGATAATATAGCATTAGTCTTGTAATAGGTTAAATGTGTATTTCAATTCTTCTTTATCGTCAAAGGGGAGTTTCTCACCCTTTATTTCTTGGTATTTTTCATGTCCTTTTCCAGCAATGAGAATAACATCACCTTGCTGAGCTAATGAACAAGCTGTTTTTATAGCTGCCTTCCTATCACTAATAGCAATAACTTTTTTGAGGTTTTTAGCATCTACGCCTGAAAGGATTTCTTCAATGATAGCATCGGGGTTTTCAGACCGAGGGTTGTCGCTAGTAACGATGACTTTTTCACTTAGTTCAGAAGCGATTTTTCCCATCTTAGAACGCTTGCTTTTATCTCTATCGCCACCGCAACCAAATACTGTAATTAACTGTTGATTTTGTTTAATTTCATTTATAGTATTAATCACATTAAACAGAGCGTCTGGTGTATGTGCATAATCTATAATACCTACTTTTCCATCCTCAGATCGGCTAATTTCAAATCGCCCTTCCGCACTATTTAATGCGCTAATTGTAGTGAGGGCTTGTGTCTCATCTTGACCTAATAATATGGCTGTCGAATAAATGGCTAAAAGATTATAGGCATTGAATTGCCCTATCAATCTCGTCCATACTTCTTTTCCATTGCAGTTTAGTAAGGTGCCATCAAAACGACTTTCTAAAATTTTGACCTTGAAATCCGCTGAAGATTTTTGAGCAAATGCGTATCCTTTGGCAGCACAATGATGTAACATATTTAAACCATGTCTGTCGTCTTTGTTAACCAGTGCAAAAGCAGATTCTGGAAGATTATCAAACAATGCTTTTTTTGCTAAAATATAATCGTCAAATGTTTGGTGGTAGTCCAAATGATCATGACTAATATTCATAAATACCGCCCCTTTTAAGGATAACCCAAATATTCTGTTTTGGTGAATAGCATGAGAACTTGCTTCCATGAAACAGTATTTACAGCCCTCATTGACCATTTTTGATAGTAAGAGGTTTATGCTGAGAGCATCTGGCGTAGTATGTGTAGATGGCAAAGTATTATGACCTATTTTATTTGTAATGGTGGATAATAATCCTGACTTCTCACCAATCGATTGATAATACTGATGTAACAAGGTTGCTACCGAAGTTTTTCCGTTTGTTCCAGTAATGGCAACAACATTTAATTTTTCTGAAGGATTATCATAAAAATTAGCGGCAAGAATACCCAAGGACTCTGAACTATTTTTTACTCTAATATAAGTTACGCCCTCGGGCTTACTAAGTGGAAGTTCTTCAGCCAAAATAGCCACAGCGCCGTTTTGTATAGCTTGTTCAATGTATTTATGCCCATCGACTTGAGTCCCCTTAACAGCAACAAATAAGCAATCTTTGACTATGTTTCTAGAATCAAAACATATCTGAGGAATGGCAATGTGAGTTGAACCAGCACACTCAAGTAATTCAATCTTATATAATATGTCTTGTAATAACTTCACGATAGTATTATATTAATTTGTTGTCCTTTTCGAATTTGTTGTCCTTTGTCAATTGATTGTGATTTTATACTCCCTCTACCACTGTAATTTACCTTCAAACCGTAATTCTCTAACAGAAATAGCACATCACTCAAACCCATACCTTTTATATTTGGCATGGTATTATTTTCAAGATCTTTATGAATGTTTCTCGTGCTAAACTCTACTGCATCTTTTTTAGCGTTTGTGAGCACCCACTCAGAAAGGGGGTTGTCATCTGATATTTCTACTGACAATTCATTTAGTACATTCGTTAAATCCGATTTATTGCCATCTTTAGAAACTGGTGATTGGGCGTAAAAAACGGTATCTGGCTTCTGTAAGGATAAGTCTGTGTTATACACATAATCAGAAATAACTCTGAAAACTGGTGCAGCAACATCTCCACCATAACTACCGTTTTGCATGGGGTCATTAATCATCACTATACAAGCGTATTTGGGGTAATCAGCAGGAAAGTAACCTACAAATGATGCTAAGTGTCTTTCATTGGTATATTTACCATCAATAATTAGCTGAGTAGTGCCTGTTTTACCAGCAATTTTGTACTGCTTTGAACGAATGTTGCTTGCGGTTCCATCTTCTACAACATTCTCTAACATTTTCTTTACTTTTTTAATGCTAGTCATCGAACAAATTGAAGGATTTAGAACTTCTGGCGAAAAGTTTTTCTCGACCATACCATTATTCATGATTGATTTGACGAAATAGGGTTTTATTTGCTGTCCGTCATTGGCAATTGAGGAATAAAAACTCAATATTTGAATTGGCGTAAGCTTGATACCATAACCAATGGACATCCATGGTAAGGTAGTTCCGGACCAGTTTTTAGTTTGCTTGGGGTGTCTAATATCTGGCTTTACTTCACCAGATAAAGAAATACCTAAAGCTTCATTTAGACCCATGCTGTAAATTCTGTCTACAAACTGTGAAGGATTTGATTTATAGTGTTTATTAATTAGCTTTGAAATTCCGACATTTGATGATTTAGTAAATGACCTTTCTAAAGAAATGGTACCATATCCTCCTTCACGCGAATCACGCATGACTCTATCGTAAAACTGATGACTACCTCCTGTTGTGTTAACGGAATCATTCTCATCAAGATAACCATCTTCAAGTGCTGCGATTACTGAAGCTAGTTTGAATGTTGAACCAGGCTCAACACTTTGGCCAATGGCATAATTGTAACGCTCAACATAACTTCCGTTGTCGTTTTTCTTTAGGTTTACAATAGCTTTAACTGCACCTGTTGAAACTTCCATTAATACGGTGGTTCCAAAGTCGGCATCATGAAAACGCAATCTATCTTCTAATGCTTTGTGAGCGACATCTTGAAAACGAATATCAATGGTAGTAATGACATCTTTTCCTGGAAAAGATTCTCTTTCTCGAACTGGCATCCACTCGTTACCTGCAAGTCGTTGCTCTAGTCGTTCGCCATCTCTACCCTTCAGATCAAAATTAAAAGCCCCTTCGATACCTACCGACTTAGAGTGTTGCTTGTGATAACCAATGGTTCTGCTTGCAATTTCTTGAAAAGGCTGTTGCCTATTATTTAACTGAATGTATCTGAAACCTCCCTTGTAGCGCCCTTCTTTGAATATTGGAAAACGCTTTAGAGATTTCAACTCGTTATAGTTAACGTTCCTTCTGATTAAAGCATAGCGTTTCTTTTGATTCCAGCTTTTTCTAAGTAAAGAAACGTAATCAGAAGATGTTTTATCCTTGAAAAGAATAGATAGCTGTTTGGCTAATTCATTTATGTTTTCTTCTAAAAGCTCTTTATCTACTTGTTTGGCATCCCATCTAATTTCATATTCAGGAATGGATGTTGCTAGTAATGATAAATCGTCTGAATAAATGTTCCCTCGAGCTGCTGCTACATTTACGGTTCGCGTAACGTTAAACTTGTCGGTATTCCATAAATGAGACTCAAAAAATTGCGTGTATAAAGGCTGTATTATTATGGCAAGTGCCATTAAAATCATAAAAAGATAAATAGCAACAGCTCGCCTTTTTATGTTTTTAGGATGATTCATTATTTAGCACGAATTATAAATGGTTGCTGATTGCTTTTTACTATCCCGTGGTCAGCCACTAGCGATTGTACTTCAGTCTGTTTGCTTTGGTACATTAGTAACGACTTGGTAGTGATGTATTCTGATCTCAAATCTTTTAGCTCTCGCTCAAGAGATGAAATGGTTCGAACGCTAGTTTCAGCTCTGTACGAATTGTTTATGTAAAACACTAGTAACAAACAGATGTATAATGAAAAAGGAAGCAGTTCAAAAAGTCCTTTTTCTAAAATTTTTCCGCTCAATACATCAGAAAAATTACTCTGAAATCCTTTTTTAGGTTCATATGTTTGCTTTAAATCTTTCATGCTAACTTTTCGCTTACTCTTAGTTTTGCACTTCTTGATCTTGGATTGCTTTCTAACTCTTCTTGCGAAGCTGTTATGGGTTTTTTGCTAATCGCTTTTAGAATTAGGTTTGGAACGCCATAAAAGTCTTTCTCAATATCACCCTTAAAATTGCCTGATTTAATTAGGTTTTTAACGAGTCTATCTTCCAAAGAGTGGTATGAAATCACGGATAGTCTCCCCCCCGTTTTTAATAAATCAACAGACTGTAAGAGCATCTCTTTCAGCGCTTTTAGCTCATCGTTAACTTCAATTCTAATGGCTTGAAATAGCTGAGCTAAAATCTTATTGCTCTTGTGTGGTGGGATGTGTTTTTTTACCGCATTTTTGAGGTCTTCGGTTGTAAGAATTTCATCTTCTTCTCTAGCTAATAGAATTGATTTTGAAATTGAGAACGCATTTTTCAATTCGCCATACTCTCTAAATATTCGGCATAAATCATCAAGTTCATATTCATTCACCACTTGCTTTGCGGACAACTCTTGAGTGGTATTCATTCGCATATCTAGCTCTCCTTCTTCTCGTATTGAGAAACCTCTGTCGGCCGTGTCAAATTGATATGATGAAACACCCAAATCTGCTAGTATACCGTCTACTTTCAATACCCCTTCTAGCCTCAAAAACTTCTGCATAAATCTGAAATTCTGATTGATAAGCACGAAACGGTTATCATCGATTGAATTTTTTTGTGCATCAGCATCTTGATCAAACGCAAACAATATTCCTTTATCTAGTTTTTCAAGTATAGATTTTGAATGTCCTCCGCCACCAAAAGTGACATCAACATAGGTGCCGTTAGGGTCAATACGAAGGCCAGCAATAGATTCTTTTAGTAATACTGCCTCGTGATACCCCATTAGTCCTCGTTTTGAATTGAACCCATTACTTCTTCTGCCAAGTCTGCGAAATCGGAAGTTGCATCTTTTAGAACTTGCTCATATTGGTCTTTATCCCAAATTTCAATCATGTTTAAGGAGCAAGAGAGAACAATATTTTTTGAAATTGAGGCGAAAGAAATTAAATCTTTTGGCACTTGTAGACGTGCATTAGAATCCACTTCTAACATTTTCACGCCAGCAGTGAATAACCTAATGAAATCGTTATTTTTCTTTACAAAACGATTCAATTTATTCACTTCTCCCATAAGAACATTCCACTCGCTCACTGGATGTATCTCAAGACAACTGCTAAATACAGAGCGCTTGAGCACAAACCCTTCTGCGATAACTGGAGCCAATTGCTTTTTCAATACTGAAGGGAGCATCAATCTACCCTTAGCATCAATCTTGCATTCGTATGTTCCTATTAGGTTTATCATTCGTTTATAGATACAAGTTGTAAATATATATAATTTCGCTCCACTTTTTACCACTTTTTACCACATTGTTGATAACATTTCACATATTTTTCCAAAAACCTCAATTGTGATATAAATTTCATCATGTGATTTGACAACTTATTTTATGTATTTTTGCCCCTGATATGATTGAAGACTTCGACATAATTAACGAGAACGGTTATGAGTACATAGAGGTTGGGGAAGGACCAACTATTATACTGCTTCATGGCTTGATGGGCGGGTTAGAAAATTTTGAGAGTATTATCCCTGGACTTGTGGACTCTGGCTATAAAGTTTTGGGGCCTATTTTACCTTTATTTGACAAGCCTTTAATTAAGACAAACATTAATAATTTCAAGCATTTTATTCATGATTTTCTTGAGTTTAAGAAAGCTGAAAAAGTCACCTTACTTGGTAATTCTTTAGGAGGTCATATTGCCTTGGCTTTTGCAAAAGATTTTGCTGAAATGGTCCATTCTCTGGTATTAACGGGCAGTTCAGGACTCTATGAAAATTCTATGGGAGATACTTTCCCAAGAAGAGGCGATTATAATTATATCAAAACAAAAACTGAAGAGGTGTTTTATGACCCAAAAATGGCAACTAAGAAATTAGTCGACAATGTATTCGAAATTGCTAATAACCGCAACTCAGTCATTCGACTTCTTGCCATGGCAAAATCTGCTATACGGCATAACATGAGCAAAGACATCCCTGAGCTAGATTTTCCAGTTTGTTTAATTTGGGGTAAGCAAGATGGCGTTACGCCTCCGCATGTAGCTGAAGAATTTCATAGGCTTTTTAGTCGCTCAGAATTATTTTGGATCGACAAGTGTGGGCATTCTCCAATGTGGGAGCACCCTAAACAGTTTCTAGAAATTCTTTCGAAATGGCTAGACGCGAACATTAAAAAGTAAACGATGCAAATCAAAAATGCTGAGTTTATAATCAGTAATACTGATATTAAAAAATGCCCCGCTCCTAATTTACCAGAATACGCTTTTATTGGCCGATCTAATGTGGGTAAATCCTCATTAATCAATATGCTTACTGAACGAAAAAGTTTGGCTAAAGTTTCTGGAAGGCCAGGAAAAACACAACTCATCAATCACTTCCTCATAAATAAAAATTGGTACTTAGTCGATTTGCCAGGTTATGGATACGCTGGAGTATCTAAAACCAAACGACTAGAATTTTCTCAATTCATCAAAAAGTACCTATTAAAAAGAGAAAACTTGATGTGCTTATGTGTTTTGCTCGACTCTCGATTAAAACCTCAAGAAATTGATATCGAATTTATGCAATGGCTAGGGGAAAATAACATTCCTTTTGTTATTTGCTTTACTAAACAAGATAAACTGTCTAAAACAGAAAGCGCAAAAAATTTAGCCCATTACAAAAAAGAAATGTTAAAAAGCTGGGAAGAATTACCTCAAATATTTTTAAGCTCGTCCGTTAACAAAAATGGAAAGGATGAAATACTTGCTTTCGTAGAAAAGACGAATGCCTTATTTGAGTAGCTTTTCAGCAAAGTGATGGCAAAAATCGCGCATATCAGCCGCCATTTTATCCTCCGAAGTTGCCCTCTCTAAGGTATCCGCCATTGACACTAAAGTTTGATGAAAAAAATGTTTCATTTCATCGGTTCTCATCTCTTTAGTCCAAAGATCAATTCGTAACGTTTCTTTTGATTTTGTATCCCAAAATGAAAGGAAAGCAGCTTTACAATCTGAAAGATTTTGCCCTCCATCAGAAGCCTCCCACTGCATTCGTTCTGGAACATTATTACTATCTAAATCTATATTGATTTTTATTTCTGATTGTTTTTTTGTCATCTTGGTTTATATTTTGATTCGTTTAAAATATACTGAGCATCGTTAATCTGAAAAAGCTCATTGATACTGATTTCAGGATGATTACTCATAAATTCTTTGACGATATTCCACCCAACCCATACGGCTACCTGTCCAGGCGATTCTATAGGCATACCTTTGGAATAAGGCGCTGACATAATGTATTTGCTAATTAAAAATTGGTCTGTACTGTATAATAATCCTTCTTCAATTAAAAATTTCCAAATTGAAAACTCGCTATTTTCACACCAGTCTAGTTGCTCTTTGGAATACCCCATAATAATATGACTTGGGGTGTTTTTCATGAACTGACTCAAAGCGTATTTTAACTTCCCATAATGAATCATTTGTGATAGAAAATCTGCATGAATAAGTGGAAATTCAGACTCTAACCAACCATCAACAGAAAGAGCTACCATATGACTTGGCTGAAAGCGGTAATGCATATAGGCCGGGAATTTTTGAATTATTTTCTGGTAGTATTCAGCATCATTTCCTAAAAACATTTCTAGCCCTATACCGAGTGTACTATCAGTAGCAATAGCGATATAATTAAATCCGCCAAAGAAGGTTACTATTTTAGGTACTACTTTAGTTGGAAACGACTGATTGTAATAATAAAAAGCCTCGGCAAACTCTTTTTCGTAAGTTGAAAAATCTGCAAATTGTTTACTTAATTGCTTGTAAGGTTTTTGAAAATCTTCTTCTTCTTGAAAATTAAGGAGCGAATCTTTAAAATTTTCCTCAGGTAATGGAATCACTTCCTGGGTATACAACTCCCAGAAGTATCCATAATCTTTTGCATATGTATTAAAAGAAGTGTTTTCTACATCAACAACATATAGGCTATCCAAACGTAAAACTTCTAAATCTGAATAGTAATGCCTAGAATTATCACACGAAAACTGAATAACTAGCAAGAAAAAACACAAACTTAATCCTAACTTTTTCATGTTGTAAAATTACGATTTATTAACTTTGCCAGACTATGCGAACAAAAGAATGTACAGAATACATTTGCAATTGGCTGTCAAGCTACCTTAACACGTCAAAATCTAAAGGTTTTGTAATTGGTGTTTCTGGAGGAATCGACTCCGCAGTCACATCAACTTTAGCGGCAAAAACTGGCGTCCCTGTTTTATGTTTGGAAATGCCTATTCATCAACAAAAAGAACAAGAAACTAGAGCTAATCAGCACATAAACTGGCTAAAATCAACGTATCCAAATGTTAGTTCAGCTTGTGTAGATTTAAGCGGTATTTATGACCAGTTTGTTGAAACCGTTAGCATTGATGAAAGCCTTGAAAATCATATGATTTCATTAGTCAATTCACGCGCTAGAATAAGAATGACTACTTTATATTATTACGCCCAATTACATTCGTATTTAGTTGTTGGTACAGGCAATAAAGTTGAGGATTTTGGCATCGGATTTTATACTAAATACGGAGACGGAGGCGTGGACATTAGTCCTATAGCAGACTTACTCAAAACTGAAGTATTCGCATTAGGCAAAGAACTTGGTGTTAATGATGATATTTTAACTGCAGCACCAACCGACGGACTTTGGGGCGACAATAGAAGTGATGAAGATCAAATTGGGGCAACTTATGCCGAATTAGAATGGGCTATGTCATTTGACGGCTTGTCTTCTGAACTGAACGAAAGACAACAAAACGTTCTGGACATCTACACTAGATTGAACGCTGCCAACACGCACAAAATGATTCCAATTCCTGTATGTAAAATTCCAAATGACTTAAAATAATAGTACATTCGTTGCTATAATTTAAGCCCACTTGATGAAAAAAAATAGTCTTCTTTTTCTGCTTTTATTTGCTACTGTTTTTCATTTTTCTAAGGCGCAAACTACCAGAGTAAAAGGTAAAGTTGTTAATGAAAACAACGAGCCTATGCCCTTTGTAAATATTAAATTCAAAAACTCAAATGTCGGAACCATCACCGATTTTGATGGCAAATATTCTCTTGAGACAAAATGGGCAACAGATAATTTGAGCGCTTCTTTCATAGGATATACAACCTCAACAAAAACTATAGAATACAACAAACCTCAGACCATAAACTTTAAACTGCAATCAACATCAATAAAATTGGCTGCAGTAAATATTGTTGAAAAGAAAAAACTGAAGTATAAAAACAAAGGAAATCCTGCTGTAGACCTAGCACGAATGGTCATTAAAAATAAAGACATAAATCAGAAACATAAACTCGATTATTACGAATACAGCAAGTATGAAAAAGAAGAGTTCGACTTAAATAATTTCTCCGAAAAAATAGCCGAAAAGAAAATTATGAAAAATTTTCAATTCGTCTTTGAAAATTATGTAGACACCTCTGAAGTTAATGGCAAACCTTTTATCCCATTTTTTATAAGAGAAACCCTATCAAAAGTATTCTTCAGAAAAAATCCAGAAACTAAAAAAGAAATTCTTCATGGCACTAAAATGAGTGGCAGTCTAAATAGAATGGACAACGACGGCATAGGTCACATTATGCAAAAGTTATATTCTGAAATTGACATTTATCAAAACCAAATCGAACTGTTTGGCAATCAATTCCCTAGTCCAATAAACGATGTTGGACCTGTTATTTATAAGTATTTTATCATCGACACTGTAAATGTAGAAGGTATTTCATGCATTAATTTAGGATTTTCTCCTCGCTCAAAAACCGATTTTGCTTTCAGCGGAAATATGTTTGTAGTAAATGACAGCTCATATGCCGTGAGAAAATTGGAAATGGGGATAAATAAAAACATTAACCTCAACTTTGTTAATGATTTGAAAATCGAACAAAATTTCAAGAAAGTTAATAATGAAATATGGATGCAAAGCAGTAATACAATTTTCATTGACTATAGCTTTGGCGAAAGACAAACTGGAATTGTAGGCAAAAAGAACACCTCCTTTAAAGACTTTGTGATAAATAAAGAAGCCGTTGATTCTATATATAGTTCAAGAGGTGATGTTATAAAATCAGACCAATATAAAAGCACTGACTTCTGGCAAGAAAATAGACACGAAGAGTTAAATGAAAATGAGGAAGGTATTTATACCATGATTGATAGCATACAAAATACTAAAACATTTAAAATTATTAATGAGACTTCATCAATACTAACTTCAGGCTGGATCAATTGCAATTGGTATGAACTAGGTACTGTTGCCACATTTGTTAGTTGGAACAAAATCGAAGGACTTAAATTAAGATTGGGTGGTAGAACTACAACTGTATTTAACCCAAAATATCAAATCAGTGGACACATTGCTATGGGCTTGGGAGATTTAAGAATAAAATATTTATCAGGCTTTAATTATTCTTTTAATGAGGATTTTTTAAGATTTCCGCAGAATAGAATTTACACTTCCATTTCGAGAGCCACGCAATTCCCTGGGCAATACTCTCAGAGTTTAGATAACGATAATTTTCTTCACTCTTTTAATAGTAACGCTTCTGATAAAATGATATTAAAACATAACTTTCATTTTGACTACTTAAAAGAATTTCAGTCTGGGTTTTCTTTTAATATTCTTTTCGATAACAATCGACTAATACCCTTAGGCGAATTAATTTTTATCGATGGGCTTGGGAAATACGATAAACATATAAATACTGATGAGGTAAGTCTAAAGCTTAGATACGCCCCTAAACAGCAGTTTTATCAGACAAAAAATCAAAGACGAATTCTAAAAAACAAACATACTATAGTGAGCATAAATCATACTCAAGGTTTTACAGGCTTTTTTAATGGGGAGTATAATTTTTCAAAAAGTAGTTTGGAACTAGGCAAACGGTCATACATTCCCCTTTTGGGATATTCAGATATTGAGGTTGAAGTTGGTAAATTTTGGGGCACAGCGCCTTTTCCTATTTTACAAATCCCTATTGCAAACCAGTCCCTAGGTTATCAGTTTAAGTCCTTCAACCTTATGAACTATCTAGAATTCATAAACGATGAATACATAACCATTCAATGGAATCATTTCTCTAAAGGAGCTATTTTCAATAAGTTACCTTTGATAAAAAAGTTAAAAGTACGAGAGGTTATCGGGCTGAAAGCCCTCGTTGGTAGCTTAAGCGACAAAAACAACCCTAATCTACATCCTGAATTACTACAATTTCCTGAAAATAGTAATGGAGAAAAAACAACACATTTAATGAATCGTACACCTTACATTGAAGTAAGTGCTGGAATTACAAACGTATTTAAATTTATACGAATTGATATTATAAAACGGATAAGTTATCTACATGATAAATACCAAATCAGTAGTGCATTCGGAGTAAGGGGTATGGGAATAAAATTTAGCGCAAAATTCGACTTTTAGTCTATTGACCAAGTATTCGAGCCTTTCAGCAATTCGTCTAAATTACCTTGTCCTTTTAGGTTTTTAGCTTCTTCTATTTGACCAACTAATGCTTCTTCATATAGCATTCTGTCTTCTGAGTAAAACACGCCAAATGGTCGTGGCATTTCATCGTCAAAAAACCGAGTCAGCAAACCAGCTTTTACGCGGTCTTTTTCATCGTGTATCCAAAGATCGTCAGCTGAAGTATCTTCCATTGATACAACTACTGGCTTAAACCCATCTAATTTTATTCCTTTTGATTTGTTTTCGCCAAAGAGTAAAGGCTGACCATCTTCCAAAAACAGAGTCTGATTCATTTTGGTTTCCTTATCGGTCATGCCAAAGAAAGCCCCATCGTTAAAGACGTTACAGTTTTGATAAATTTCCAATAATGATGAGCCTTTGTGATCGTTAGAACGCTTTAGCATTTCCCTCATGTGTTTTGGGTCTCTATCCATTGTTCGTGCAATGAAAGTCGCGTCTGCTCCCATACACAATGCCAAAGGATTAAACGGATGATCTATAGAACCCATTGGGGTAGATTTTGTCTTTTTCCCTTTTTCAGAGGTTGGTGAATATTGCCCTTTAGTTAGTCCATAAATTTGATTATTGAACAGCAATATATTTGTGTCAAAATTTCTACGAAGCAAATGTATAAGGTGATTTCCTCCAATCGATAAGGAATCGCCATCACCTGTAATTATCCAAACACTTAAATCGGGACGTGCGGCTTTCAATCCACTAGCAATAGCTGTAGCTCTACCGTGAATAGAGTGCATACCAAAAGTATTCATGTAATATGGGAATCTAGATGAACAGCCAATCCCAGAGATAAAAACTATATCTTCCTTGTCAACACCTATTTCTGGCATTACAGATTGAACCTGCTTAAGAATGGAATAGTCTCCACAACCTGGACACCAACGCACTTCTTGATCAGAAGAAAAATCTTTAGCAGTGTATCCTTTATTTTCCATCGTGCAATTCAATTATTCTGTTCTTTATTTCTCTTGCCTCAAAAGGCGTTCCTTTGATCTTGTTAAAAGGAATAGCGTCAATCAAATATTTATCTCTGATAATTTTTATCAATTGACCATCATTTATTTCAGGAATCAATACGCTATCAAAGCCGTTTAATAGTTGGCCAAGATTTTTAGGCAAAGGATTAATATACCTTAAATGAGCATGTGAAACTGAATAGCCTTCTACAAGTAATTCTTTGACAGCAGTTTTTACAGCACCATAAGTTGAGCCCCAAGCCAATACTAAAACCTTGCCTTTGTCAGCCCCAGAATCGATTCCTTGAAGGGGTATAAAGTCAGCTATTCGTTCTACTTTTTCAGCTCTAGTTTTCACCATAAATTCATGGTTATCAGAGTCGTATGATACGTTGCCTGTTTCGTTCTCTTTTTCCAATCCACCAAGACGGTGTTCAAGACCAGGCATACCAGGAATTGCCCACTCGCGCACGAGTTTTTCATCGCGCTTGTATGGCAAATAATCTTCAGTCTTAGTGGTCATTGGCACTTTAATTTCTTTCAAGTCTTTTGACTGAGGAAACATCCAAGGTTCAGCACCATTGGCTATGTATCCATCTGACAAAAAGAAAACTGGTGTCATGTGTTCAATAGCAATTCGGCACGCTTCTAAAGAAGCTTCAAAACAATCGGATGGTGTACTTGCAGATACTACTGGAATTGGGGCTTCTCCATTTCTTCCATACATGGCTTGCAATAAATCCGCTTGCTCGGTTTTTGTTGGCAATCCTGTTGAAGGCCCACCTCTTTGAACATTGACAATTACCAATGGCAATTCCAACATAAATGCTAATCCAATGGCTTCACCTTTTAAGGCAACACCAGGGCCTGAAGTTGCCGTAACGCCCAAAGACCCACCAAATGACGCTCCTATTGCAGCACTAACTGCAGCAATTTCATCTTCAGCTTGAAACGACTTCACACCAAAATTCTTGTGCTTAGCTAACTCATGTAAAATATCCGAAGCAGGGGTAATGGGGTAAGTCCCATAAAAGAGTTCTAAGCCGGACTGTTGAGAGGCGGCAATTAGTCCCATTGCTGTTGCTTGGTTACCCATAATATTTCGGTAAGTACCGGCACTCATTTTTGCAGGCTTCACTTCAAATCGACTCGACGAAATTTCACAAGTATCAGCAAAGTTATACCCCGCTTTTAGTACCTTTATATTAGCTTCTAACACCTCTGGCTTAGACTTGAACTTTTGGGTTAAAGAGTCAATGGTATGATTTAGAGTTCTGTTATACATCCAATAGACAAAACCAAGAACAAACATATTTTTGCAACGGTCTTTTTCCTTTATTCCAAGAGTGATATCAACTAAACATTCTCGCGTTAGTTTAGTAACATTCATTTCACTAACTCTGTAGTCAGAAAGCGAATTGTCTGAAAGGGGATTTTCACCATCATCATACCCAGCAAGTCTAAGGTTTCTTTTATCAAAACCGTCCGTGTTGACAATTATAGCACCTCCTTTTTTTAGTCGCTTGATATTGGCTTTTAAAGCCGCTACATTCATTACAACTAACACGTCGCATTCGTCTCCTGGGGTGAAAATTTCTGTACTTCCAAACGATAATTGGAAACCAGAAACACCGGCTAATGTGCCTTGAGGGGCTCTAATTTCAGCGGGAAAGTCAGGGAAGGTGCTTAGGTCATTCCCATACAGAGCTGCTGTATTGGTGAATTGTGAACCTGTTAACTGAATACCATCTCCAGAATCTCCAGCAAAAAATATGACTACTTTTTCGACCGTTTCTTGAGTCATTTTAACTGTCTATTTTATCAATATCAACTACTTCTTTTACTTCTGGCAATTCCTTTTTGATGGTTTGTTCAACGCCTGCTTTTAGCGTCATCATACTAACATGACAATCGCTACACGCGCCTAGAAGTTTAACTTTTACTACATAATCATCAGTAACTTCAATTAGTCTAATGTCTCCACCATCTGATTCGAGAAAAGGACGCACTTGTGCTAAAGCCTCTTCAATCTTATCAATTATTGCTGAATCTGTAATTATCCCCATCTTATTTTGTTGAACAACCGTTCATATTTGTTATTTCTACTTTTTTAGTAGGCTCTAAAGCATTTCTTTTATTCATTTCTACAACTGTTTTATCGGCCAAATCCATATACGCCATTGCGGCTGGAGTAGCACCTTGTAAAACTGCTGGACGACCTATGTCTGCCGCTTCTCTAATACTCTGGACAAGTGGTATTTCTGCTAGTAGCGGTAAATTCAATCGCTCGGATAAAGCCTTTGCGCCTTCTTTCCCAAATATATAATATTTATTATTTGGCAATTCTTCTGGTGAAAAGTAAGACATGTTTTCAACTAAGCCCAAAACAGGCACATTAATAGAGTCCATTTGAAACATTGCCACACCTTTACGAGCATCTGCTAAGGCTATATTCTGAGGCGTACTTACTACAATGGCGGCACCTACTGGTATCGACTGCACTAAAGACAAGTGAATATCTCCTGTTCCTGGTGGTAAATCGATTAACATAAAATCCAAATCGCCCCAATCAGTATCCCACAACATTTGATTCAAAGCTTTCGATGCCATGGCTCCTCTCCATACAACTGCTTGATCAGTATTTGCAAAAAAACCAATGGATAACAGCTTCACTCCATAGCTTTCAACAGGTAATATTTTTCGCTTGCCACCTACCTCTTTCCCTTGTGGTTTTGCGTTAACTACATCGAACATTATTGGCATTGAAGGTCCATAAATATCGGCGTCTACTAGGCCAACTTTGTATCCTTTATCGGCTAGTGCTACAGCTAAATTTGCAGAGACGGTAGACTTTCCTACTCCACCTTTTCCTGAAGCTATGGCAATTATATTTTTGACACCAGGGATTTCATTTCCTCGAATAATGTTAGCTTGTTTTTCAGGTGCTTTGATGATTAAATTCACCTTTACGTCTGCTTTTTCATAAACAAAATCATGAATGGCTTTTATGCAATCTACCTCAACCTTCTTTTTGTATTGAAGTGTTGGATTATTGATTTCTATATCGAGTAATACTTCCGTGCCAAAGATTTGAATGTTACGTACGGCTTTTGCTGAAACTAAATCTTTACCGCCATTGGGTAAAGTAAAACTAGCTAAGGCTTTTAATATCTGATCTTTTGTTATCTTCATTGTAGGTGCAAAGATACGCAATTGCCTTTTTAAATAAACTAATTCAAATCAATTCTTTACTAGGGTCCCAAAACACATTTTCTAAATCTTGAACTTGATTATCAATAACTCTCACTCCCTCATTTTCCAACAATTGTTGCATTAGGGTAACTCCATCAAAATGATACTTTCCGCTCAACATTCCTATTCGGTTAACCACACGATGTGCCGGAACTTCAAGCGTATCGGCTTTATTCAATGCCCAACCCACCATTCTCGAGGCATTTGCACTACTTATGTATTTTGCAATTGCACCATAAGTACTTACTTTTCCTTCAGGAATTTGAGCTGCAACCTCATATACTTTCTGAAAAAATGACTTCTCTGGCATGCTTAGTAAACGTGTTATTGAAGTCTAAACCTCAGATAAGTTATGGGCATATCTTTATCTAAAAATAAGTTCTCGTAGTGTGTTTTGATACTCATATCTGGACGTTGAAGTTGAGCGTTGTAGATATCGTGCTCGGCATCTTCTAAAACACGTTGATTACCTTCAATAATCCCCAAAGTGTAACCGTGTAAAAATTGAGAATCTGTTTTGAGGTGTATCAAACCGTCTTTTTTTAAAATTCTAGAGTACCGTTCTAAAAAAACCGGATGAGTGAGTCTATTTTTAGCTCTTTTCTTTTTTATCTGCGGGTCAGGAAAAGTTATCCAAATCTCGTCCACTTCATTATTCGCAAAACAGTATTCTATAAACTCTATGCGAGTTCGTAAAAACGCAACGTTGGATATATTTTCTTCATTAGCATCGGTGGCGCCTTTCCACATCCGTGCTCCTTTTACATCCACACCTAAAAAGTTTTTGTTAGGATATTTCTTTGCCAAGCCCACCGAATACTCTCCCTTGCCACAACCCAACTCCACAATGAGTGGATTGTCATTTTTAAAAACATCTTTCTTCCACTGTCCTTTGTTCTTAAAGCCAGTCTTTAATTCTTCAAAAGTAGGCTGAAATACATTTGAGTATTCTGCCATTTGTGAAAATTTACGGAGTTTATTCTTTGCCAACGCTAAAAATTTTATGCAATAATAGCTCAATTTTTAAGTACTTTCGAAGCGTGAATTCTAAAAAAAGAATACTGATAGCCCCTTTGGATTGGGGATTGGGACACGCAAGTCGGTGTATTCCCATTGCACGAGCTTTAGAAGTGGAAGGCTTTGAAGTTGTTTTTGCGGCTAGTGGTCGTCCGCTAGACTTACTTATGAGTGAGTTTCCGAATAGAGATTTCATAAAAGTAGAAAGCTATAACATCCTGTACCCAAAAAATGGAAACATGGCTTGGAGTATGATTCGCCAAAGCTTGAAAATTTGGAAAGGGATTCGCAAAGAGAAAAAAGCTTTAACCCAAATCATTGAGGATTATAATATTGATGGCGTAATTTCAGATAACCGCTTTGGTATGTACTCCAGAAAAGTGCCCTGCGTATTTATTACGCATCAGTTGAATATTCAATCCCCTATTTTTTCAAGTTTTATTCAAAACATCAACTTCAGATATATTGAGAATTTCGATGCTTGTTGGATTCCCGATTCCGAGGAACATTTACTAAGTGGAGATTTAACATGCTCCAATTTACCGCAAGTCAACTGCCATTTTGTGGGTAGTTTATCGCGTTTTGAGCCTATGGAAAAAACTGAAGATTTGGATATTCTAGCAGTGATTTCTGGCCCAGAACCTCAGCGAAGTATTTTTGAAAAAATTCTCAGAAAACAACTTCTTAGCTCTAAGAAAAAAGCAATTTTGGTATTGGGAAAAACTGAAGAGGATTTAGAGGAAAGTATTGACAATTTAAAAATAGTTAGTCATCTAAAATCAACTGAACTCAATCAAGCTATGGTTAATGCCAATCTTGTTATTAGCCGCTCTGGTTATTCTACAGTAATGGATATTGCCAAACTGCATAAAAAAGCCATTTTTGTGCCAACTCCAGGGCAAACAGAACAGCTTTATTTAGCCAAATACTTTTACGATAAAAATATTGCTTTTGCTATGCATCAAAAAGAATTTAATTTAAAAAATGCTCTAAATAGAAGTTCAGAATTTAATGGATTTGTATATACAAATTTTAACCCTGATTGGAAAAATATTTTTGATATCTTTAAATAATATTTCTAAATTAGCAGAATGAAACATTTTTACAAATATTTAAGTCTGCTTGTTATTGTACTATTGGTTGCCTCATGTAATTCTTTTACATACCTGCCTACTGATGAATATGAAAAATTTACGGTTAAAGCTAACGAAGTTTTTTATAACAACAATGCTGTTGCTAAAATGGGTCCAATGGAATACGAATACTCTGCTGGAAATTTTATTTTAGAGGTTAGTTTAATACAATATTCTGCAGTGTATGATGAAATGACTAAAAAAATTGCACAGTTTATGTCACAAAGACATCCTAAAGCAAAAATTGAAATAAAAGTTCCTAGAGACGATCAAATGGATAAATAATTTTAAACTTATTTATATTTCACTTTTTTTTAGAGTAAAGCCAAATGTTGTCCCAACACCTTCTGTACTTCTCACGTTTATTGTTTGTCCATGACTTTCTATAATATGTTTTACTATAGATAACCCCAATCCACTTCCACCATCTTTCCTTGATCTCGATTTATCAACTCTGTAAAAACGCTCGAATAAGCGTGGTAAATGTTTTTGAGAAATACCAATACCGTTATCAGCAACTTCAATTAAGATACTATCTCCCATATCAAACAATCTAACTTCTGTTTTGCCATTAAGATTACCATAATTAATTGAGTTGACGAGTAAATTTGTAATTACATGATGAATTAAGTCTCTATCAGCGTGAACTAGTGTTTGCGACTTATTTTCATAATCTAAGCTAATTGAAATATTTTTTGATTTGGTTTTAATCTCGAGTTGTCCAATTATTTCTTCAATTAATAAATTAAGGTTCCAATCAGAAAAATCAATGCTATAATTATTAGACTCAATACTTGTGATTACATCTAAATCATTTAGCATAGTTATCATTCTATCTATTGACTTTGAAGCACGATCTAGATATTTAATATTTACATTATCATCATATATAGCGCCATCTATAAGAGTATGGATAAAACCCTGCATATTAAAAACAGGAGTTTTTAGTTCATGAGATATATTTCCAATGAATTCTCTTCTGAAGGTTTCCATTTTTTTTAATTCATCTAATTCAGATTTATTACGATTCAAAAAAATAAAAACATCATTATTTACTTTTTCTAAATCTGTCTCAATTTTTTCAGAAATTCCTTTTTGACTAAGAATGGTTTTATATATGACTTTTACTTTTTCACTTATGAAATTGGTTAATATTAAATTATTAGTAAAGTAGCATAAACCTAAAACCAATAAAAAAATTATTATAGGATTCGTAAGGTCGAAATTTCCTCTAGCGTAAGTAATTAATAAAAATAGTAATGATGTTAAAATCGCTAATAAAAGTGATGAATAAAATGAAATTGTTTTTGGATTATTAAATTTTATCATTAGCATTCAAATTTATACCCTACCCCTTTAATTGTTTTAATATAATTTGGATTAGTTTTGGATCTAATTTTTCTTATGTGAACATCAATCGTTCTATCTCCAATTATTATATCATTACCCCATACTTTTTCTAATATTTCTTGTCTTTTAAAAACCTTCCCGGGCTTTGACAGAAGTAATTCATAAAGTGCAAACTCTTTTTTTGTAATGTCAACTAGATTATTTTTGTATTTTAAAATAAATTTTTCAGAGTCTAAAGAAAGGTCTCCAATATTAACTATTTGATTTTGATTATTAAATTCTGATTTTCTTCTTAGCAAAGCATTTACACGACTTATTAATAGGCGGGGTCGAATTGGCTTTGTAATATAGTCGTCCGCTCCGGAATCAAGTCCAGCTATTTGAGTGTAGTCTTCTGATCTGGCAGAAAGAAAAGTAATAATTGTTTCAGAAAGATCTTTAATAGATTTAATTCTATGACATGTAGTAATGCCATCCATGTCTGGCATCATAACATCTAAGATAATTAAGTCTGGAAGGAACTTTTTTGCTATTTCAATAGCTTCAATTCCGTTGTTTGCCAATTTAACCTCAAATCCTTCTTTGACAAGATTATAGCTAATAAATTCAAGAATATCATCTTCATCATCAACAACTAAAACTTTTGGTTTCATATATAAATAATTTTCAAATTTATAATAAATATAAAGATATTACATCTAAATAATTAATTTTACAAAAAAAAATGAAGGTTATAAAATATTTTTACATATTCTTTTTGTTGATATCATGCTCAAATCAATCTCAAATATCATTAACAAAACTTGAAAAATCAGACAGATTAGAAGAAGCTAAATTAAATTTAATAGAATTAACAAAAAAAGAGGATAACAATTATAGTTTTAATTTTGATATTCAAAATTTTGGATTAGGAATTCAGACAGATAATGAAAATGCATTTAAATTAGCTAATTCTAAAAAAGGTCAACATATTCACCTGATATTAAATAACGATCCATATTTTGCTAAGTATTCAGCAAGTTTTGAACATAAATTAGACTCAAACAATAATGTAATTCTTGCTTTTTTATCAAGATCATATCACGAGTCTGTTAAAAATGAAAATGCATTTATTTTAACCCAAACTGGAGATCAATACGACTTAAATAATGAATTTCTGTTTTACAGTAGACCTAAGGGAATCTATAAATTAGAAGATTCAAAAGAGATTTTATTAGACTTTTATCTAGTGAATACTAGTATTTCAAAAAATGGCAATAAAGTTAGAGCAACAATTCAAAATCAAGAGTTTATTTTATATGAATGGCGTCCATATTTAATTAATGGATTAGAAAAAGGTGAAATATCAGTTAAACTTGAGCTTTTGGACGCCAATGGTGAAATAATAAAAACTCCATTCAACCCTTCATCAAGATCATTTATTATTGAATAGTTAAATCTTTTGGCTGCTAACAATTTATTTTAACATTCACTTAATGTATAGTTGTTTTTTATATAATATTCAGTAAACGCTATGTTAATTTAAAATGTATTTGTTTGCATAAAAATTTTTAACCTAATCAAAAAAAAATGAAAAAGAACTATTTAAACTTTTTATCAATTCTTGCTCTATCTGTCTTAGTTGCATGCGGAGGAAGCGATAGTACAACTCCACCAGAGCCTACTGTAACAACTACATACTCTGGTGTAATTACAGAAAATACAACTTGGACATCTGACAATGTTTACACATTGGACGGACGTGTTGTGGTTCCAAGTGGTGTTGAACTTACAATTGAAGCAGGAACTGTTATTAAAGCAAATGCTGGACAAGAAGCTAATGCTTGTGCATTTATTGTTGCAAGAGGTGGTAAAGTATTTGCTAATGGAACAGCTGCTCAACCTATTATATTCACTTCTTCAGCTGATGAAATAACTAACGATCATTCATCATATCCTGGATTTGCTAATCTTGATCCTTCATATAAAGGATTATGGGGCGGTGTGATTATATTAGGTAATGCTGGTATTTCAGCAGATGCTGAAGCGGTTCAAATTGAAGGAATTCCTGCAGACGATACAAATGGATTATACGGTGGAACTAATGATGCAGATAATTCTGGTGTATTTAAATATGTTCAAATTCGTCATGGTGGAACGCTACTAGGAGAAGGTAATGAAATTAATGGATTGACACTGGGTGGTGTAGGAACAGGAACAGAAATTCATCACGTTGAAGTTGTTGCAAATGTCGATGATGGTATTGAATTCTTTGGTGGCAGTGTAAACGCCTCACACCTAGCAGTACATAGCCAAGGAGATGACGCAATTGATATTGATCAATCTTACAATGGAACAATAACAAACATTGTAGGTATAGCTGATTCAGAATCTGATCATGCTTTCGAAATAGATGGCCCAGAAGGAGCATGGGACGGTTTATTTACTATTAATGGAGCAACTATGATGGGTTATAATGATGAAACAATTAACGGAGAATATGCTGATTTTAGAAAAGAAGCAATGGGTTCAATGAGTAATGTTTTATTTTACAACTTTTCTTGCGGTTCAGATTTTGAAATTGATGGTGGAAGCTCAACTGCAAATCTTACATTCTCTGGCTTAGTATTTGATGTATCACATTTACCAGCTACAGATGGATCTGATAATGCTTGTAAATTAACTCCAGAAGACATTTGTGATGATCAAACTGGCAACAATACTAATTTTAATGCTACTCTAGGTAATTCGGGTGGTGCAGATAAGTCTCAATTTACAGGTTGGACTGCTGGAACGTATTAAAAACTTGTTAATATTTTAACATTTAACTTTTTATATCTCACCAAATCTTTAATAGATTTGGTGAGATTTTTTATATCATGATTTTAAAAAAAATATTATTATTTTCATTTACAGTTCTTATTCAATCTCTTTTTGCTCAAAATGGAACTATTAGAGGTTTGATTATAGATGATGAAACTGGAGAGCCTATGTTCGCTGCAAGCGCTGGTATAGAAGGAACAACTAATGGGTCGTCGTCCGATTTTGATGGTAACTTTGAAATTTCAATTGCTCCGGGAAATTATAATTTAGTTGTTTCATTTATTGGCTATAATTCTACCACCATTTCGAATGTTAAAGTTGTAGAGGGTGATGTGACATTTTTAGGATCAATAAGACTAAAAAATTCAGCAATTAATGTCGAAACAGTAGTTGTATCAGCTGAAGCAATCAAGAGTTCTGAAGCTGCAATTTTAACAATCAAAAAAAAATCTGTAAATGTTATTGATGGTATTTCATCTGAAAACTTTAAAAAAATTGGTGACAGTGATGCAGCAGTAGCAGTTAAGAGAGTCCCAGGTGTTTCGGTCCAGGGAGGTAAATATGTATATGTTAGAGGCCTGGGGGACAGGTATACAAAAACAACACTAAATGAATTAGATATTCCTGGACTAGACCCGGATAGAAACTCTATCCAACTAGATATTTTTCCAACAAGTATAATTGACAATATAATTGTCAAAAAAACATTTACATCTGATCTACATGCTGATTTTACTGGTGGTGTCGTGAACTTAAATACAAAAGCATTCCCAGAAACTTCAAAACTCAACTTATCATTTGGATTAAGCTACAATAATAAAATCCATTATAACCCATTTAATTCAAATAATAATTTTTTATCATACAATGGAAGCAATACCGACATCTTAGGATTTGATAATGGAGATAGAGATCTGCCAATAAGCCCAACACTTCTAGATAATATTGTAGATATTAGATTGTCAGACACAGAATTTGTAATTAATGCAACAAAGAGTTTTAATAGTGAATTAGCCACAAAAAGAATGAATAATTTAATTGATGGCAGCTTTGGTATTTCTGGTGGCAACCAAAAAGATATTGGTGATTTAAGATTGGGCTATATTGGAGCTTTATCTTACAAGAAAAGCTCAAGTTTTTTTGAAGATGTTGAACAAAACGAATTTGAGAAAAACGATGATAATACTCAGAATAATTTAGTGTTAAATAAAGAACAAATAGGTGATATTGGAAAAACTGAAGTGTTAGTTAGTGCGATGGCAGGAGCTGCTGTAAAGACATATAATTCAAAAATAAAATTGAATCTTTTACATCTTCAAAATGGCGAGTCAAAATCTGGATTTTTCGTTGAAAATAATTATGAAAGTAATTTTAATTCCATAAAAAAAGAAAATTTAGAATATACAGAAAGATCCCTTTCAAATATTTTAATTGAAGGCAATCATAATTATAAAAATGGAGATATTAAACTTATATGGAAAGTTTCACCAACATATTCTAAAATTAGAGACAAAGATATTCGTGAAACTGCATATGAAATAAATGACGGCAATTATACTATAGATGTTTCTAATGCAGGGACTCCATCAAGAATGTGGAGAAATCTTAACGAATATAATGTTGCTTCTAAAATTGGTATCATCAAAAATCATGAAATTTTCAACTTTGATGCAAAAATGAAATTTGGATTTAACTATACTTTTAAATTTCGTGATTATGAAATTTTACGTTATTTAATCACACCTCAAAACGTCACTGCTGCTTCAGGTTTAACCGGCGATCCAAATGAATTACTCACGACTCAGTTATATGACATATCAACTGAATCAGGATTTTATATAAAAGGAGAATATCAACCTTCTAACAAGTACTCAGGGATTAAGTCAAATTTAGCTGCATATTTTTCTGAAGAGTTTCAGTTAAGTGAAAACCTGAAATCAATAGCTGGTTTAAGAATTGAAAAATATGATCAATTTTACACTGGTGTAAATCAATCAGGAGTTGAATATAATAATGAGAATGTTTTATCAAATTTTGATTTCTTTCCATCTTTAGGCGTTATTTATACATTAAATAAATCCTCAAACTTAAGAGGAACTATTTTTAAAACAACTGCTCGACCATCTTTCAAAGAAAAATCAAATGCGCAAATATTAGATGTGCTTTCTGGAATAACTTATATCGGAAATATAGATTTAATCTCTTCTGATATACATAACTTTGATGTCAGATATGAATATTTTGGAAAAAATAATCAAACGATTTCGATAAGCGGATTTTATAAAGGAATAGACAATCCAATAGAAATGACATCTTTTTCTTCTGACCCAGATAATATTCAACCAAGAAATACAGCAGAGTCGAAAATTTTTGGACTTGAATTTGAAGCTCGAGCCAAATTTTCATTTCTGAATAATTGTTATGTCAATGTAAATTCTTCAATTATTAAATCCGAAGTAGTAATTATTAATGAAGAATTGAATTCTAGACAAAATAACTTAAGAGTAGGTGAAGAAATAGATAAAAGTTGGTTTGGAGATGAACTAGTTAGAGAAATGCAGGGTCAAGCACCATTTTTAATAAACGCTGGATTGAGTTACAAATTTGAAGATTTAAATACAGAAGCTAGTATTTTTTACAATGTTCAAGGGCCAACATTATCAATCGTAAGTATGAATAAAATTCCTGATATTTATACTGAGTCATTTAATAGTTTAAACCTTAAATTATCATCAAAAATAAACAGTAAATCAAAAATTTCAATAAGCATTAAAAATTTATTGGATGATGAAAAAGAAATGAGTACAAGATCATTTGGTGTTGAAAATGCTACATTTCGAAAATATAATCCTGGAAGATACTTTAGTGTTAAGTGGTCTTATGATTTTTAACGAAATTTTATTTAATGTTAATTTAACAATTATATAACACTCTACATCTACTGACATAATTTAGTAAATATATATTTGTTTTTTAAATTTAGTTAGATGGATTCAAAAATAGATATTAGCAAAGCACTATATACAATTATAATGATTACTGTGTATTCTGTTGCAGTCATAATGGGTTGATTTCTAATAAAATGCCCAAAAACTTCTTCAAAAAATCTAGTTACCCCACTAACCTGTGGATTCATAAAGACGAAAGAAAATTCCTGACTTTCGTAGTTTTTGCTTTTGTTTTAGCAATGTTTTCTACTCCTTACCCTCAAATTGGCATGTGGGTTGGCTTCGTATTTGCTGCCTATGCAGCTGTTGCGAATGATAGTATTCAAACACTGGGTACATTCATCGCGTCTAACCAAGAAAAGAAATGGTGGGTACTTTGGATATTTATTGGTGGTATTTTCCTAGCTACTGTTGGTTATTCATGGTTTGTTTTTGATGGCGATGTGAGTCATGGTCGACTCTTGGCTAAAGGTTTTGAAAAAAGTCCAACTAATTTTCACTTTCTGCAAATAGCTGCTCCAGTATTTTTATTAATTCTTACTCGATTGAGAATGCCTGTTTCTACAACATTCATTCTACTTACATCATTTGCTGCCGCTCCTGCTGCAGTAGGTAAAGTACTTGCAAAGAGTATGAGTGGTTATGTGCTAGCCTTCTTTATGGGATTCATAATTTTTATGCTTATATCTCAATGGGCTAAAAAGAAATTTACCGGTGAAGCTAAGTTTGGATGGACCATTGCTCAATGGATTACAAGTGGCACATTATGGTCTGTATGGCTAATGCAAGATGCCGCAAATATTGCTGTTTACCTCCCAAGAAGCATGAGCTTTGGACAATTTGCAGGTTTTGCTGGTATTGTATTTATCGGCTTAGGTTTACTACTCTACTATAAAGGTGGACGAATTCAAAAAATTGTTACTGAAAAATCAGTTGTTACTGATGTGCGATTTGCTACCATTATTGATTTCATATACTGCATTATTTTATTCTACTTCAAAATATACTCCAAAGTGCCAATAAGTACAACATGGGTGTTTATCGGTCTATTAGGTGGTAGAGAGGTAGCTATGGCTATCCGTAATTCTGGCGAAAATAGCACCGCTATGGCTTTCAAGCTACTAATTAAAGATTTCTCATATGCTTTGATTGGTTTAATTATATCCATCGCTATTGCTATCGGCGTAAATGAACAACTAACATTCAGTTCTATGTTAGTTGAAATACCAAAAGAATTTGCCGCAGGTATTAGCAAATTCTTTGGAAAGCTAGGATTCTAAATTCAAAATATATTATTTAATTGATTGGCTCCTCCATAATAAGAGGAGCTTTTTTTTATTTTCGCCATATGAATTGGGTATTTGAAAAACAGTTATCGTTTGAAGAGAAAGCTCTAAAGGTATTTCATCTTCAAGCTAATAATTGTGAACCCTACAAACGGTATTTGAGCTTACTTAAAACCGACATTAATAGCATTACATCAATTCATGATATTCCTTTCTTACCCATAGAGTTTTTCAAAAGCCACTCGATTGTATCAAACACTAACACTATTCAAAAAACATTTACTAGTAGCGGAACTACGGGACAAGAGGTAAGCCAACACCACCTCACTGACCTCAATATATATACTGAAAGTTTTATGCAAGGGTTTAGTCACTTTTACGGTAAGCCAAAAGACTATCGCATACTAGCACTACTTCCCTCATATCTTGAACGAGAAGGTTCTTCATTAGTTTTTATGTGCAATCATCTTATAAAGGATAGCCAACACCAAGAAAGCGGATTCTACCTCCATAATCTTGAAGATTTAGCAAAGCTGTTAGCTCAGCCAACTGATGGAAAAACTTTGCTTATCGGTGTGAGTTACGCTTTATTAGATTTAGCTGAACAGTTTCCTCAACAACTGCAAAACGTCATAGTAATGGAGACTGGAGGAATGAAAGGACAACGAAAAGAAATGATAAAATCAGAACTTCATGAGGTTCTTAAAAAAGCTTTTCAGCTGAACACTATTCACTCAGAATATGGCATGACGGAATTGCTTTCTCAGGCATATTCCAAAAGCAATGGAATTTTTGAAACACCACCTTGGATGAAAGTAATCATTCGCGACACTCAAGACCCTTTTACCATTTTGGATCACCAACAAACTGGAGGCATAAATATCATAGACTTAGCCAATATCAATTCCTGTTCATTTATAGCTACACAAGATTTAGGAAAAACAATTAATGAACTCTCTTTTGAGCTAAAAGGTCGTTTCGAACTTTCAGACATAAGAGGTTGTAACTTACTTATTCAATAATGATTATCAGAAAAGCCAAAGTAAACGAACTGAATCAAATTATGGAGGTCTATGATTCATGTGTAAGGGGCATGATAGAACTAGGTATTGATCAATGGGACGAAA
This sequence comes from Flavobacteriales bacterium, assembly GCA_016779935.1. Taxonomy (NCBI): domain Bacteria; kingdom Pseudomonadati; phylum Bacteroidota; class Flavobacteriia; order Flavobacteriales; species Flavobacteriales bacterium. The sequence continues at coordinate 108,884 of JADHMQ010000002.1, read as the reverse complement.
GCTACCCTAACAGAGAAGTCATAAAAAAAGACCTAGAAACTGGAGATTATTACGTGGGTATCATTAATGATGAAATTGTATCAGGTATAAAAATTGATGCCAAACAAGACCCTACATACCTAGACATAGATTGGCAAGACAAAACAAACAACTTCATGGTAGTTCACCGTCTGTGTGCTAAAGTTTCTGTTTGGAACAAAGGTGTAGGAAAGCAAATGATGAAATATGCTGAAAAATTAGCTCTAGAAAACAAACATATTTCTATGCGTTTAGACACCTATATCAATAATCCAAAAGCCATCGCCTTTTACAAACGGATTGGCTACAAACAACTTGGACACATCAATCTTAAGCCTCATAAAGATATTTACTACTGCTTCGAAAAAATGCTTTAAAAAATTAAGAATTTAATATCTTGCGGGTATGTTAAAAGAAGATATTTTACAAGCCCAAAATGAATGGGGAAAAGGAGTAGTTCAGATTGGAAAAAATAAACTAGAGGCAAAAGAGTTTGTAAGCAAAATGTACGCCAACGAAATCTTAATGAAGCCTACTATGGCTAAAGAACAAGCTTTTAGAACGAATCATCCAGATATTATCTCTTATTTTATTAGTGGACATATTTCTGAGGACAATGGTTTTGCTCTAAAACCTTGGACTAAAGTACGCTTTGAAAATGAGGGTATAATCTTCAAAAACCAACAAGCATTTGCTGTCGGACACTATTACTTCACCGACAGAAATGGCGATGAAACGAAAGTAGAATACAGTTTTGGTTATATCATTGAAGATGGCGAGATAAAGATTAATCTACACCATTCGTCACTACCCTAGTTAACAGTTATAAGGAAATAATTTTTCTTGCCTTTTTGTACCAATAAATATTTTTGGGAAATGAGGTCATTTTCAGATAGCACTTTCTCTGCTGTGATTTTTTCTTTATTGATACTAACAGCATTACTCTGAATCATACGTCTTGCCTCGCCTTTTGAAGAAAACACCTGAGTTTTTTCTGCTAGAAAATCAAAGATATCCGAACTCAAATCATCTTTACTAATAGAAAACTGTGGCACTCCTTCAAAAACGGAAAGAAAAGTATCTTCATCCAATGACAGTAAATCTTCTGAAGTAGATTTTCCAAATAAAATATTTGAAGCTTTGATAGCAGCATCTAAATCTTCTTTAGAATGTACGCGAATAGTAATGTCCTCAGCTAAGGTCTTTTGCAGTATTCTCATATGTGGTGCTTCCTCATGCTGAGCCTCTAATTTTTCAATCTCCTCTTTCGTTAGAAGAGTAAAAATACGAATGTAATTTTTAACATCCTCATCAGAAGAGTTTAACCAAAACTGATAAAACTTATAAGGAGAAGTGAGTCGCTTATCTAACCAAACATTTCCTTCTTCTGTCTTTCCAAATTTTCCGCCGTCGGCTTTTTTAATCAATGGCGTAGTAACAGCAAAAGCCTCACCGCCATCCTTTCTTCTTATGAATTCTGTTCCAGTTGTAATATTTCCCCATTGATCAGAACCGCCTAATTGTATCCTACAATTTTTGTTCTTAAACAACCAATAAAAATCATAGCCTTGAACCAATTGGTAGCTAAACTCCGTAAAACTCATACCTGTTTCTAACCTAGATTTAACAGAGTCTTTCGCCATCATATAATTGATGGAAATATGTTTTCCTGCTTCTCGAATAAAATCTAAGAAACTAAAGTCCTTAAACCAATCGTAATTATTGACAATCTCTGCCGAAGTATCGCCGCAATCGAAATTTAAAAACCGTTCCATTTGCTTCTGAACACTTTGTAAGTTGTGCTGTAAAACTTCTTCGGAAATCATATTTCTTTCTTTAGATTTTCCAGAAGGATCACCAACCATACCAGTGGCTCCGCCCATTAAAGCAATGGGCTTATGTCCACAACGCTGAAGGTGAACTAATATCATTATTTGCACCAATGAACCAATGTGTAAAGAATCAGCTGTAGGGTCAAAACCTATATAAGCTGTAGTAACTTCTTTTTGTAATTGCTCCTCAGTTCCAGGCATGATATCGTGTATCATACCTCTCCATTTTAATTCCTCTACAAAGTTCATTGATGTATAATTATTTGAGCAAATATAAATAATGTGAAATTTTAGGACTATTTTTTCTCTACCTTTGTTGAAGATGATTTTTATTACAGGTGGAACAGGATTAGTTGGAGCACATATTCTCCTAAAATTAACTCAAGAAGGCAAGAGCGTTCGAGCTTTAAAACGCAAAACAAGCTCTTTCTCAATCGTTGAAAAAATATTTAACTACTACAATCAAAGCGAATTATTGCAGAAAATTGAATGGGTAGATGGTGACTTATTAGATATTTTGTCGCTTCAAAATGCCATTGAAGGCTGTGACACTGTTATTCATTGTGCTGCACTGGTGTCGTTCGACTCAAAAGATATTGAGAAAATGATGCAGTTCAATGTTGAAGGAACAGCTAATATTGTCAATACATCTATAAAATTTAATGTGTCCAAATTAGCCTATGTTAGCTCAATAGCAGCACTAGGAAATTCGGATTCAGATATTGAAAAAACAGAAGATAATTACTGGAAGCCTAATCCTCACAATACGGCTTATTCCGTTAGTAAATACCTCTCAGAACAAGAAGTTTGGCGAGGCACACAAGAAGGGCTTGACGCCGTTATTGTAAACCCATCAGTAATTTTAGGCCCTGGCGATTGGTCGAAAGGAAGCTCTCAGCTTTTCGAAAAAGTATGGGATGGTTTGAAGTATTTTACGACTGGAAGCACTGGCTATGTAGATGTTATTGATGTAGCCAATGTAATCATTCAACTTTCTGAAAGTGAAATTGTAAATGAACGCTTTATCTTAAACTCAGAAAACTTAGCGTATAGTCAAGTTTTCGAATGGATTGCTGAAAGTTTGAACCGACCAAAACCACATATAAAAGTCACCCCTTTTATAAAGGAATTAGCTTGGCGATTAGAGTGGGTTAAATCTTTAGTCACACGAAAGTCCCCCTTAATCACTAAGGAAACTGCTAATAAATCTATGGTAAATAGCAGTTATTCTAACGCAAAGATTAGCAAAACTCTCTCTTACAAATTTATTCCAATAAGACAAAGCATTAAGAAATATAGCACATGGTTTTTATCGGAAAAAACTAGTTCCTAGACTCTTCCAGCATTAGCTCAAAATCTTGTAAAATATTTCCATAAATATCATACAATTCATCCTTGCCATCCTTAAGGTAATACTTCCAGCTGGACTGGAATTCTTCTTCCGTATAGCCCTGCTTTAAATATGTAGAGGACAGTATAGAGTCTATTTTTTCATCCGAAATCACGCCATCATATTGATACGTATTAAGTGTTGATATGAGCAATTGCCTTTCTTTTAGAATTTCTTTCATGTCCTCTGTACTGATTGAAACTTGAGTACTTTGCTCTTTGTTTGTGCAAAATGCAAACAATAATAATGATGCGAATAAAAAATATTTCATTTTTCAAAGTTAAACAACTTAATTAATACATATATAACCTTATATTTGTGACTTGTTATAACAATTAAAAAAAAACGCAATGAAAAATTTAATGTATGTTCTAGCGATTGCTGTTATGGGCCTAGTTGCTTGTGGTGCACCTGCTGAAAAAGCTGAAGTAGTTGAAGAAACTACTACTGAAGAAACTACTGCTACTGCTGATACAGTTGAGGTGGTTGCTGAAGAAGCTGAAATGGATTCTACTGCTACTGAAGAAGCTGCAGAGTAATTCTTAAAAGACACTTTTAAAAAAAGGGGCGTTTGCCTCTTTTTTTATACCCTGTCAAATAATAAGCGTTGTCCTTTTTGAGATTCATCAAAATGACCATCCTTATATGCCAGATGACCATTAATCCAAGTATGAGTCACTTTTGAATTAAAGGTTGTGCCTTCAAATGGTGACCAAGCACATTTATATAAAATGTTTTCTTTTGAAACTTCCCATGGATTATCTATGTCTACTAACACTAGGTCAGCCGCATAGCCTTTTCTAATAAAGCCTCTACCCTCTAATTGAAAACATACGGCAGGAGCATGGCACATTTTTTCAACCACTTTCTCTAAACTTATTTTACCCTGATGATAAAACTCCAACATAGCAGATAATGCATGTTGAACCAAAGGACCTCCCGAGGGTGCTTTAAAGTAGGTGTTGTCTTTTTCTTCCAAAGTGTGTGGGGCATGGTCCGTAGCAATAATATCTAATTTATCATCGAGTAAAGCTTGAAAAAGTTGGTCTCTATCCGATTTGCTTTTAACAGCAGGGTTCCACTTTATATGTGTTCCTTTTTCTGCATACTGACTATCATCAAACCACAAGTGGTGAATACACACCTCAGCCGTTATGCGTTTTTCTTCAAGAGGAATATCATTTCTAAACAACTCTATCTCTTTGGCTGTTGAAAGATGAAAAACATGTAATCGAGTATTGTGTTTTTTGGCAAGCTCTATAGCCATGGAAGAGGATTTATAACACGCTTCCACACTTCTTATCTTTGGATGTTGTTCAATAGGAACGTCCTCGCCGAACTGTTGCCTTGCTAATTCAGCGTTTGCTTTCACGGTTTCTTCATCTTCACAATGCACAGCAATTAACATTTTAGACTCTTTGAATATTTTCTCTAAAACCTCTCTATTATCAACCAGCATATTTCCAGTGGAAGAGCCCATAAATATTTTTACCGCCCCAACATTTCTAGGATTGGTTTTTAGGACTTCCTCAAGATTATCATTTGAAGCACCCATAAAAAAGGAATAATTTGCTAATGACACCTCACTTGCTCTTTTGTACTTTTCTTCGAGTAATTCTTGAGTAAGAGTTTGAGGGTTGGTATTAGGCATCTCCATAAAGGATGTGATACCTCCAGCAACAGCGGCTTTAGACTCTGTATAAATTTCTGCTTTATGAGTAAGTCCTGGTTCTCTAAAGTGAACTTGATCATCAATCACACCAGGGATAAGGTGTTTGCCATTTGCATCAATAATGGTATCGGCAACATAGTCAATGGACTCACCAATTTGAGCAATAAGACCATCTTTTATTAACACATCTGAACGAAAAATTTGACCCTCATTAACGATTTGGGCATTTCGAATTAATGTGCTAGGCATGAGGTTTTTGTTTGAGTGTGGTAAATAAACTTCTAATTTTCATCTGAATAACGCCGATGAAGGCTTCAAAAAATATGGAAGTATCCATTTTAGAATAGCCCTCTTTTCGGTCAGTAAAAACAACCGGAACTTCTATAATATCAAAGCCTGACTTCCACGTCTTGAACTTCATTTCAATCTGAAATGCATAACCTACAAATTGGATTTTATCCAAATTTATAGTTTCTAAAACTGACCGTCTGTAACAAATAAATCCTGCTGTTGAATCATTAACTGGTAAGCCAGTTACAAACTTTACGTATTTGGAGGCAAAGAAAGACATCAGTAAACGACTCATTGGCCAGTTTACAATATTAACACCATTTGTATATCGTGATCCAATTGCTAAATCATTATTTTTTTCTTGACAAGCAGCATACAGCCTTAATAAATCATTGGGGTCGTGTGAGAAGTCAGCATCCATTTCAAAAATAAAGTCGAATTTTTTTTTCAATGCCCACTTAAACCCATGAATATAGGCTGTTCCTAAACCAAGCTTTCCTGTTCTTTCTTCGATATGCAGCCCCTTGAATTCGGTTTGAAGTGATTTTACAATTTGAGCTGTACCATCAGGAGAACCATCATCGACAATTAAAATATCAAACGCTTTTTCAAATGAAAAAACTTTACGGATAATTCGTTCAATATTTTCTTTCTCGTTATAAGTTGGTATAATTACTAAGCTGTCAGACATGCTAAATTCAATAATTTGTAAATATAATTAAATTGTGAATGTGATGTCATAATATTTAATTGTTACAGAATAGTATTTTTTCAATTTTAAAACGTTATTTTTTAACCGATGTTACTACCATTTTATTTAAAATTACATTAAATTTGAAGCACCTAACTTAATCAATTCATTATGAAACAAATTTTATTCTTTGTAGCCTCATTATTCTCTTTTAGTCTTATCGCTCAAGATTGTAGCGAGATATTTATTTCTGAGTATGTTGAAGGTTCATCAAACAACAAAGCTATTGAAATATACAACCCTACTTCATCTGCGGTAGACTTAGGTGCATACAAAGTGGTTCGCTATGCCAATGGTAATGGTAATATTGACGGAAGTGGCGGAAGTGATGAGATGACACTTTCAGGTTCATTAAGTCCATATTCTACTTGGATAATTACAAACAGTGATACAAATTCTACTAATGAGTTTGGCTATATTGAAATTGAACTTTATAATATGGCTGACCAATTAGCCCCAGAATATCCATCGCCATTATACATGAATGGTAATGATGCAATTGGTCTTATTAAAAATGGCGTCTTAGTCGATTTAATTGGAAAAATCAGTGAAGATCCAGGTGATGCTTGGACGGATGATGTTACTGCTGGTTTTACAGATGCTAACGGTGGTGCTTGGTGGACAAAAAACCATACCCTAGTTAGAAAAAGGACAGTAAAAAAAGGTGTTGGTTCCAACCCTATTTTATTTGACCCAACTGCTGAGTGGGACTCATTGCCTAACAACACATGGACTGAATTAGGCTCTCACGATTGCGATTGCGAAAGCACACCTTCATCAATTCAAGATAACGATTTAACATCTTTTATAATTTACCCAAACCCTGCTAAAATCGGACAATCATTAACGCTGAAAGCAACTAAGGGTATCAAAGAATTGTTCTTAATAAATGTTCTTGGACAACAAATGAAAGTAGAATTCATTAATTCTGGAGAGAATACTATTTTTAATACTTCTAACCTCTCAAAAGGGCTGTACAATATAAGCATGGTGTTTGACGATTATTCAGTCAGAACCTCTGCTATTATCATTAAATAACTTAACTATTTCAAAGTGCTGGTGTTTACACCGGCACTTTTATTTTAAACTATGAAGCAATCATTTTTTCTTTTGTGCTGCCTGCTTTTAAGCTTTAGCCCATTCAGCCAAACCAAGATTAGTGGCACTGTAATTGACAACACTACTAACGAACCTCTTTTTGGTGCTACTATTGCTTTTGACGGCAAAGGAATAATCACCGATTTTGACGGTAAATTCACTATTTTTTCAGACGCCAAATCGTTAGACTTAAGTGCCTCTTATGTTGGCTATGATAAATACACCAAAAGCTTAAAGCTTGAAGGTAAACCAATCTACCTCAACATCTCATTAAACACAATCGTACTAAATGAAGTTCAAGTCGTAGCTGACCTTGCTGTTGACCGAAAAACGCCCGTAGCATTTTCAACAATACCCTTAAAGAAAATAAATGAAGAGTTAGCTTCACAAGATATTCCTATGGTGTTAAATTCTACTCCAGGCGTATATGCCACTCAACAAGGTGGTGGTGACGGTGATGCACGAATTACTATTAGAGGGTTTAATCAACGAAACGTTGCCGTAATGATTGATGGTATACCAGTCAATGATATGGAAAACGGCTGGGTATATTGGTCCAATTGGTTCGGTCTTGATGCTGTTACTCGAAACATCCAAGTACAGAGAGGGTTAGGAGCTTCAAAAATTGCCATTCCTTCTGTTGGAGGAACTATGAATCTATTGACAAAAGGTATTGAAAGTAGAAAAGGTGGAAGTATAAAGCAAGAGGTTGATTCATATGGTAAAATAAGAACATCCTTTGGGTATAACTCTGGAAAATCAGAAAATGGTTGGGGTTTTACTTTTGCTGGTTCATACAAAAGAGGATATGGCTTTGTTGAGGAGACCTTCAGCGAAGGCTTTTTCTATTATGCCAAGCTTCAAAAATCATTAGGCAAACATACGCTTAGCTTATCTGCTTTGGGAGCACCTCAACAACACGGACAACGTTCTTACAAAAGTGATATAGCTACCTATTCAAGAGAATACGCTTCAGACTTAGGAATTAACGACACTTTGTTTGGTGAAATCTATGACAAAGGCATTGGCTACAACAAACACTGGGGGAATTTAAACCGTTGGGAATTGGATAGTAATGGCGACACTATTAATAATATTGAAACTCTAAACACCAAAAAGAATTACTACCACAAACCTCAATTTTCACTAAGAGATTTTTGGGCAGTTAGCGATAAATTTTACATTTCGAACATTGCATATGCCTCAATAGGTAATGGTGGCGGTACCAGTCTTAGCGGGAATTCTGATAACTATGATGAAGATGGGCAATATAATTTTCAAGAAGCATACGACTTTAACCGAAATAATATAGACCCATTATACAGTGATACAGAAAAGTCGTCAAACACTTATCTTCTTAGTTCAATCAACAACCATTATTGGTATGGCGCTCTTTCTACAATGAACTACCAAATGAATGATGAGTTTACTCTTTCTGGGGGCATTGACTTACGCTATTACAAGGGCGAACACTACCGAGAAGTATATGATTTATTAGGTGGCGACTACGTTGTTGATAGCGACAATCAATTACAAACATCTCAAATCAAACGAGTAGGCGATAAAGTTCGCTACAATAACGATGGAATTGTAAAATGGTCAGGCTTATTTTCTCAATTAGAATACAGCAAAGGAAATCTTAGTGCATTTTTGAATATTTCTGGCTCTAATTCTGCCTACAAACGAATTGATCATTTTAAAAAGAAAGACTTAGTGCTAGATGATACCACTTATGTAGAAGCTCTTGGTACTTCTGTACAAACGGAAGTTATTTATGATGAAAATGGCAGTATTATTGGAGCAATAAAAAGCATGGCGGAAGATACCATCATACACAATGGCATAGCCTATACTATGAATTCTGCTGAAGCAAGAATAGCTGAAACATCATGGAAATGGATAAGAGGATATACAATCAAAACTGGAGCAAATTATAATATTGACCTTAATAATAATGTGTTCTTTAACATTGGGTATATTTCGAAAGCTCCAAGATTCAATAATATTTACGATTACTCTAACAACTTGTACCGTGATATAGAAAACGAAATTGTAAAAGCAGTTGAGGGAGGATACTCCTACCGTTCTTCAAAACTATCAGCTAACCTTAATGGCTACTACACCATGTGGGAAAATAAGCCTTCAAATGGCGGTGTAACTATTCTTATTGACGATGAACCTATCAGAGCCAACATTAATGGTATGGATGCCCTACACAAAGGTGTTGAAATGGATTTAGCTTTCAGGTTAAATGATAAACTTACCGTTGAGGGATTAATGTCTCTTGGCGATTGGACATGGCAATCTCAAGACAGCGTTCGTTTCTATGATGATAATAACCAGCCTGTTATAGATGACTTTGGCGATGAAGTAATAGAATCTTTTGACGCAACAGGAGTGCATGTAGGAGATGCCGCTCAAACACAATTTGGGATGAGCCTTCGATACGAGCCTTTAGACCACATCTACTTAAAAGTTAGAGGAACTTATTTTGATGATTATTATTCCGATTTTGACCCTTTGTCTTTAGACGGCGAAAATGCTGGAAGAGAATCCTGGAAAATACCATCCTATTCTCTAGTAGATTTTCACGCAGGCTACACACTAAAACTTAACAAAAAAACAAAAGTAGATTTCAGAATGAGTGTGCTAAATGCTCTAAATGAAGTATACATTTCTGACGCACAAAACAACGACCCATACAATGCAAACTACACCGACTTTGATGCAAAATCTGCTGGTGTATTCTTTGGAATGGGAAGACGAATAAATCTATCAGCTAAACTTACATTTTAAATAACATCTTAATATGAAAAAAATATATCTACTACTTGCTGCTATTATCTGTCAAACAAGCGTATTTGCTCAAATGGATATTGCAACAGCTCGACAACAAGCTGAAAATTCTGAAGTAACTATAAGTGGGGTCGTAACAAATGGCGACGAACTCGGAAGCCCCATTCGCTACATTGAAGATGCAACTGCTGGAATTGCAATCTATGACCCCGAAAACACAGAAGGTGTTAACAGAGGCGATAGCATTACAGTTACTGGTATACTAGTTGACTACAATGGTCTACTTGAAATTCAGCCTGTTAGCAACCTTATAAATCATGGTAGCGGATACAGTATTACACCTCAAACTATTACCCCAAATTCAATTGGAGAGGAGACTGAATCCGAGCTTGTAAGTATTGAAGAAGTTGTATTTGAAAATGCTGGTCAACTGTTTAGCGTTGGGATACACAATTTTAGTGTAGCAGGTCAGAACGGAATGATTTATGTAAAAGCTGATTGTGAGATAGAAAATACTCTAATTCCATCCTGCCCAGTTAAATTAACTGCTATATCATCGCAATATTCATTTACTGGATTTGATGGCTATCAGTTACTAGTAAGAGACGAAAATGATTTTGAATTCAACGGTGGTATTTGTTACAATTCACCATTGACACAAAGTGATATTACTACCACAAGCTTTATTGTAAATTTTACAACTAACAGTGTTGCTGGTTCAGAATTAAGTTACGGACTAACAACAGATCTTGAGCTAGGCACTGTAAATTCTGATAGTGGATATGTTTTTAATCATGCTATTTCTTTAGACAATCTTGAGGCGGGAAGCATATATTATGTTCAGGCGTTATCATATGAGGGCGTCGACAGTGCATATTCCGCTGTATTTGCTTTTGCCACTCAATCAACATCCTCAGGAGAAATAAGATTATGTTTTAATAATCCCGTAGACACAACAGTAGCAACAATTGAAAATGCTCAATTCTCAGGTGTATATACCAACGATAGCATTAAAGCCTACATTGACAAAGCAGATTCTACACTTGATATTGCCGTTTACAACCACTCCGACAACATGATTACTAACGCGATTAATGATGCCTACGGAAGAGGAGTTAGAGTAAGGTATATCACTTGCGAATCAACAACGACAGCTGCTTTAGGAACACTAAATAACAATATTCCATGGATTGAACGTCCTGAAGGAATGGGAATTATGCACAATAAATTTATTGTGATTGATGCTGATGTAGCAGACAGTGCATGGGTGCTTTCTGGCTCAACAAACTGGACTTCTAGTCAGATTTTTGATGACCCTAACCATATCATCATGGTGCAGGACCAGTCCGTAGCTAGAGCTTATGAATTAGAATTCAATGAAATGTGGGGCTCTGATGGCGACGAACCTGACGAAGAAAACGCAAAATTTGGAAGCAATAAAACTAATAACACACCTCATCATTTTATAGTGAACGGCAACGATTTTGAAGTGTATTTTTCTCCTACTGACAATACAACCTTGAACATCTCTAATGCATTAAAATCTGCTGATCATGAAATCGACTTTGCTCTATTAGTTTTTACCAACAATCAACTTGGAACTACCGTTGCTGAAGAACATGAAAGCGGTGTTGAGGTAAATGGGATAATAGAACAGATAAATACGCAGGGTTCAGAATATGAGTTTTTATTAAATGAAGGTGTAAACGTAATTTCACATCAAGGATTTGGTGCTAGCTTTCACCACAAATATTGTATCGTAGATCATGCAAATACAGATTCTGACCCACTGGTCATAACGGGTTCTCACAACTGGTCGGGTACTGCTGAAACTAATAACGATGAAAACACTATGATAATTCATGATGCTAATATTGCTAATCAGTTCTTTCAAGAGTTTAATGAGCGAATGAATGAAATAGAAAATCAAGTAGAACCGTCTTTCAATTGTATTGACGAGGCCTGTATAGACCCCATGGATGGAACAGGAACTTATAACTCTGAAGTTGCCTGTGAATTTGCATGTACATCACCAACATCTATTCAGGATTTCCAAACGTTTGAACATACACTGTATCCTAACCCTAATAATGGTAGTTTCAAATTAGAGTTTTATTCAACTAATTCTTCAACCAAAAACTTTAAAATTATTGACACTCAAGGGCGAACAATAGTCAACGATAAATTGCAAATCTCTGAAGGAGTGAATACTTATAGTTTAGATTACAATTTAAATATTGGGTTCTATTTCTTAGAAATTGACAATAAGAAAATTAAAATTATAGTTCAGTAATTCAAATAAGGAAACGCATTACCGTTTCGAAAAATTGAGTGGGATTTTCAGCATGCAGCCAATGTCCGCTATCTTCAATGTTTTCAATATCTGCATTTGGGAAATGAGTAAATATAAGGTCTTCATCGTGTTCTCCAATGTAGTTTGAGTGTTCACCTTTTAAGAATAAAGTAGGCTTTTCATAACTACTACCCTCAGCTAAAGCTTCCCCAACATTAGCAATATTGGCTGAAATAGAAGACAGATTAAATCTAAAATCTAAAACACCCTTTTCTTTCCAATACATACTCTTCAATAAAAACTGCCTTACATCAGCTTCACCTATGTATGTAGATAACACTTTGTCTGCCTCGGAACGTGACTTTAAAGTGGCAAAATCAAGAGATTGTAAACCCTCAATTATCTTATCATGGTGAATAGGATAAAAGCGTGGACTAATATCAACTACTATTAACTTAGAAATTAATTGCGGCTCTGTTACGGCTATTTTCATAGCCAATTTCCCTCCAAGAGAATGACCAATTAAAATCGCATTTTCTAAATTAGAATCTGATATATACTCTTTAATATCTTCACACATGTGAGAATATGAAAACTCATCTGTGTGCGGAGAACGCCCATGGTTAGGCAAGTCTATTAAATGCACTTCAAAAAAAGCAGCAAATTGCTTGGCTAGTGTTTGCCAATTATCAGACATACCAAACAAGCCGTGGATAATTAGCAAGGGTTGACCTTCTCCTAAAACTCTTGAAAACAACTTCACTTTAGACAGTTTTTATAGCGTTTAATAGTATCCTCCAAGCCTAAATATAGGGCATCCGAAATTAAGGCATGTCCTATGGATACTTCATCCAAATGAGGAATATTAGATGCGAAAAAGGCTAAATTTTCAAGGTTTAAATCATGACCAGCATTGATTCCTAAACCACAATCGTGAGCTAACTTTGCGGCATCAATGAAAGGTGCAATCGCAGACGACTTATCTAACAAAAATTCATTAGCATAACTTTCTGTATATAACTCAATTCTGTCTGTATTAATTTTAGCTGCTCCCTCAATATGCTTTAGTTCAGTATCCACAAAGATAGAGGTCCTAATACCGCAAGACTTTAAGTCAGAAATAATGTCAGCAAGCATACTTTCATATTTTATGGTATCCCAACCGGCATTAGATGTTATGGCATCAGGGGCGTCAGGAACTAAGGTCACTTGATGAGGTTTTACGTCTTTCACTAAATCAAGAAAAGAAGAATTTGGATAACCCTCAACATTGAATTCAGTAGTAACCAATGGTTTTATTTCTCGTACATCAGTATAGGTAATGTGTCTACCATCCGGACGAGGATGAACGGTTATGCCGTCTGCCCCAAACTCCTCACACCGTTGAGCAGCCAATGGCACATTTGGCAGTAGGCCACCGCGAGCATTTCTAATGGTAGCAATTTTATTTATATTAACACTTAACTTTGTCATTGATTAGAAATTTTTAAAGCTCAACAAAGGTAAAAATACTATGTTTGCTATATCAAATGATTTCGAAAAAACTCATATCGAAAGAAATTCAAACTGTTACTCTAGAAATGACTGGAGAGCAAGCCTTGTCAGTTATGCAAGAATTTCGCCTTTCACATTTAGCAGTAGTCGAAGACAATAAATTAATTGGGGTTATTTCAGAAGGGGACATCTGGAATATGTATGATGAAGGGAATAAAATCAACAGTATTTCTGATAAAATTGAATTACTCTGCATGCCCTTAGGAAGAGACGTTTTTGAAATTATTAAATACATGGATGAGCATAAGCTAAGCCTCTTGCCAATTATAGGAGATGGAAAATACTTTGGAGCTATTACTCAGCAATCGGTAATAGAAGCACTAGCATCTATTGTCGCTATCCAAGAAAGTGGCGGTGTTATCATTCTTGAAATGAATAAAAAAGACTACTCTATGAGTGAAATCGCTCAAATTGTAGAGAGTAACAACCTGAAGATTTTGAGTGCTTATGTGACCGATGTTGATGAAAAAAACAATATTAAGCTAACGCTTAAACTTAACAAAATTGATATTGCAGCGGTGATTCAAACATTTGAACGCTACAATTATAATGTAGCTGCTAGTTATAATTATTCTGAAAACACAGATAACCTTTCAGATAGGTTTGATTCATTAATGAGGTATCTCAATCCCTAATGCGTTTATTACTTATCTTTAGTTTATTAATTAGTTCTTTTCTGCTACATGCACAGGAGAAATATTACCTAAATTCAATCGATATTGAGGGTAATAAAACAACTAAAAAATCCACTATCCTTAGAGAGTTATCCTTTCAAATTGGCGATAGCTTAACGCTCGAATCATTTTCAGAAAAACTTGCACAAAGTGAACTGAACATAAGCAGTCAATGGCTATTTAACTTTATAGACTTCATCCCCACTTACAATGAAAACAAGATAGACGTAGTCATAAAAGTAGTAGAACGTTGGTACGTCTGGCCTTATCCCATATTAGAAATATCTGAACGAAACTTCAACGTCTTTTGGGACAGTTTGAAAGCCTCAAATTTCACCGATTACTCTAGATTAAACTATGGAGTATTTCTCAATTGGTATAACTTTAGAGGTCGGAACGAACTTCTTAAAATAAAATTCCGAAAGGGATATAAGGAACATTACCTTTTTGAATATAACATTCCTTACTTTAATACTGCAAAGACAATAGGGGCAATGCTAAATTTTGAACTGTTTAGAATGAAACAGTTTCACTACAAAACCTTAGACAATAAATTGCTTTACACCAATTTAGAAAACGACTATTTAAGAAACTGGAACGCTTCTGTTAGTCTTCAATACAAAAAGAAATTAAATACTGTACATCGATTTAATATTCAACACTCCTTGATAGGAAGTCCACTAGAAGTTTTAAATCTTAACAGCACCTTTTTGCCAGATGGCGATAACCGATTTCAATACTCAAAAGTTGAGTATCACTACGAAAATGAAAAGAGAAATTCCCTAACATATCCCATAAAAGGTTCCTTCTATGAAGTATTGGTTGGATTCTACACTGGTGCATATACAGATTTCACAAACCTGAGTATTATCGCAAAAACAGAACATCATTTTACACTAAAACCTAGAGTCTATTTGGGGAATAGTATTAAAGCGAAGCTCCAGACAAATACAAATTTACCCTATGTGTTAAATGAATCTCTAGGTTTTGAGGACTATCTAAGAGGTTATGAATACTATGTGCTAGATGGTGAGCATTTTGCAATGACAAAAACAGCTTTGAAATACGAGTTGATTCCAAAAACTAATCTACAAATTCCATACTTTAAAATGGAACAATTCAAAAAAGCCTTTTATTCTGTTTACTTCAGTATATTTGCTGATATAGGAGGCGTAATAGACAATCAGTTTTCCGATGAAAATAGTCTTAACAATTCCTTATTAGTAAGTCAAGGTGTGAGTTTAGATATAGTTACATATTACGATAAGTTGATAAGACTAGAATACAGTAGAAACCACCTCAATGAATGGGGCTTATTTATTCATTTTTCAAATCCATTTTAATCATGAGAATAGCATTATTTGGAACTACTTTTAATGAAGCAAAAGCAATATATGTTCAGCATTTGATAAATAAGCTCGAAAAAGAAAACATTGATTTAATTATCGAGACTCAGTTTTCTGAGCTTCTGAGTAACATAAAATTTAAAAAAGAGTATTCTACTTTTGATACTCCGACAGAATTAAAAGAAAATGCAGACATCATACTGAGTATTGGCGGAGATGGCACATTACTTGCATCTATTACCCTTGTAAGAGATTCTGGCATACCCATCTTAGGGATTAATACTGGTACTCTTGGATTTATTTCAAGCGTTTCAACAGATCAAATAGAATACGCTATAAATCACCTTTTGAAAGGAGATTACAACATTAAAAACAGAACATTATTACAGTTGAATAGCGAAAATAATCTGTTTGGCGACACTAACTTTGCACTGAACGAAGTAACTGTTTTGAAGAAAGATACCTCTTCGATGATTCGAGTACACGCCTATCTCGACGATGAATTTATAAATACCTATTGGGCTGATGGCTTAATCATTTCTAGTCCAACAGGATCCACAGGATATTCCCTAAGTTGTGGAGGTCCAATTGTATTACCTGGAACAAATAATTTTATAATTACGCCTATTGCTCCGCATAACCTCAATGTTCGACCAATAATTGTTTCGGATAAATCAAAAATAACGCTGAAAGTATCAGAAAAAGACGAACTAGCACTCGTAGCATTAGACAGCCGCTCAAGAGCCATCGGACCTGGATTAGAACTCACTATTAAAAAAGCACAATACAAGGTTAAATTGATTCAATTTGAAAAACAATCCTTTATCTCAACCATTAGAGAAAAATTAATGTGGGGTAAGGATAAAAGAAACTAATCCTTATTTATCATAAATACCTATATTTGTGCGTTACTCATATATCGTAACACAATTTTAAATGAAAAGACTGTTCATATTAGTAGTTATAGCATTTTCCATCGCATTAAATGCTCAATCCCAATCCATAGACCCCTACTCTGAAGTAGGTCTAATGCTAGGTAGCTCTTACTACTTGGGAGATTTAAATGACCAACATTTTAGGTTAGCCCAACCAGCTAGTGCAATTCAATACAAAACAAATATCAACAGACGTTTCGCCTTAAGAGGAGGTTTATCTATTGGTGAAATCAGAGGAAGTGACAAACTAAACGATATAGATACTTCAAAGTTCAATAGAAATTTACACTTCAAATCTTCTATTTATGAATTGTCAGGAGTTATTGAGTTTAACTTTTTCCCCTACGAAACAGGAAATAAAAGATACCCCTTTACCCCTTACATATTCTCAGGGCTTTCACTATTCAATTTTAACCCACAAGCAAGACAAACTGATACCCAAAACCCCTTTGATAGAGATGGTGATGACTCCAACAATCCATGGCTAGATTTACAGCCGCTAGGAACTGAAGGACAATATTCAACACGATATCCAGAAAAAGACCCCTATCAGCTTATACAGGTAGCCATTCCTGTTGGCGTTGGACTAAAAGCAAGCTTAGGCGAAAACCTCAGTATTGCTTTAGAATACGGAATAAGAAAGGTATTTACAGACTACCTTGATGATGTTGGTGGAATATATGCCGACCCACAATATTTAGCAATGGAAAACATTGATGCCGCCACCCTTTCTGATAGAAGTAATGCACTGCAAGAATTTCTTGCCGCAAACCCAGGCGCTGATATTACAACATGGACTGGAAATACCAATAGACAACGTGCTAACGAAAATGATTGGACAGATTGGTACTATTTTGCTGGCTTAACCATTTCTTACAGAATTTATACTAAACCAAAGGTCTGTCAATACTAATAGATGCCTAACAAGACCGATATTAACAAAGACACTTTACCAAATCATGTTGCCATCATCATGGATGGCAATGGTCGTTGGGCAAAGCAACAATCCAAAATTAGAGTGTTTGGACATAAAGTAGGCGTAACGGCAGTAAGAGATACTGTTGAAGGGGCGGCAGAAATTGGACTAAAATACTTAACGCTATATGCCTTTTCCTCAGAGAACTGGAGTCGTCCAAAATCTGAAATAAATGCACTTATGGAACTCTTGGTAAATACCATTACCAAAGAGACAACAACACTAATGAATAATAATATTCGATTAGTAGCTATCGGTAACTTGGACGATTTACCAAAAAAATGCTTGAATAACCTCAATACAGCTATTGAGAAAACATCTCAAAACAATAAAATGACATTAGTGTTGGCACTAAGCTACAGCTCAAAAAAAGAAATCGTTCATGCAATTCATAAAATTGCTGAAAAAGTTCAGAATGGCGATTTGAGTATTAACGACATAAATGAAGAAAGTGTTAAAAATCACTTATATACACACAATATACCTGACCCAGAACTGTTAATAAGGACTAGTGGAGAACTGAGAATAAGTAATTTTTTAATGTGGCAAATTGCATATTCAGAATTATATTTCACTAAGATTTTGTGGCCCGACTTTAGGCGTGAAAACCTTTATAAAGCCTTGATAGATTTTCAATCTAGAGAAAGACGATTTGGCAAAACAAGTGAACAAATAGAAAAAGAAAATGCTTAAAAAAAGTATCTCTATATTAATTTTTACCCTATTGCTAACTCAGTTGAGTATAGCCCAGATAAACATTTCTAATAGCTCTGCAAGTTTCGATTATTCTGCCCCAAAAGAATACATTCTTGGAGGCATAACCATTGAAGGCACAAAATTTTTAGATCATAAAACACTAATTCAAATATCCAATCTAGAAATAGGCTCTAAAATTGAAGTTCCCGGTGATGCACTTACAAAAGCTAGCCGAATTTTATGGGAACAAGGCTTATTCTCTGATATTCAAATCAAGGTCAACAACACACAAGGCAACACTATATTCCTTACTCTTTATTTAGAAGAACGACCAAGACTATCTAAATTCAAATTTAAAGGAATTAAAAAATCAGAAATTGATGCCATTAGAGAGAAAATTAAGTTAGCAAGAGGTAAAATCATTACCAAAAATGTGATAATCAACACCAAGAATATTGTCTCGGATTATTACAAAGAAAAAGGGTTTTTAAACGTTACCACAGAAATCAATGAAATTGAAGATACGATTACTAAAAATCATGTTATACTTGTTCTAGATATTGAAAAAGGAGATAAAGTAAAAATTGGAAGTATTGAGTTCGCAGGAAACGAAGTGTTTACTGAAAAACGTCTTAAGCGATTGATGAAAGATACTAAAGAAAAGAAGTTTTATAGACTATTTAAATCTTCTAAATACTTAGAAGAAGCCTTCAAGAATGACAAGCAACTTATCATTGAAAAATACAACGAAAAAGGCTTAAGAGATGCCAAGATAAACAACGATAGCATAACCTTTGATCCAGAAGAAAATTTACTTAATGTAAAACTTGATATAACTGAAGGTAAGACCTACTACTTTGGCGACATCAATTTTGTTGGAAATACAAAATACACCAATGAAGAACTTGCTGAAATCGTAGCCATAGAAAAAGGTGATATTTTTGACCAAAGCGTACTAGAAAGTAGAGTGTTAGGAAGTCCTGATAGTAAAGACATACACTCTATTTACCTAGATAATGGATACCTTTTTTCACAAGTAACACCAGTAGAAACAGAAATTAGAAACGACACCATTGATATTGAAGTCCGAATTTATGAAGGCTTGCAAGCACGTGTAAACAGAGTATCTGTAAGTGGCAACTCTAAAACTAATGACCATGTTATAATGCGAGAAATTCGCACAAAACCAGGTGATTTATTTAGCCGTTCAGATATCATGCGGTCTCAAAGAGAAATTGCTACCTTGAACTATTTCAACCCAGAAAAATTAAATATTGATGTTCAACCTAATCAAGAGGATGGCACAGTTGATCTTACCTATATCGTAGAAGAAAAATCGTCAGATCAAATTGAACTACAAGGTGGTTATGGTGCAGATAGAGTTATAGGAACATTTAGAGTATCCTTTAACAACTTTTCTGCAAAAAACATTTTCAACAAAGAGGCTTGGCTGCCACTTCCATCAGGTGATGGACAACGATTCAGCATCTCTGCAACCTCAAACGGTAGGTTATTCCAATCGTATAATGTTTCCTTTACGGAACCGTGGCTAGGAGGTAAAAAACCTAACTCACTAACAGCAGGAGCTTACCATTCAATCACTTCAAACGGCATAGATAGTGATGAGGATAATAGCGGCGCATTTAAAGTAACAGGGCTTTCCTTAGGTTTAGGCAAACGATTAAAGTGGCCTGATGACTTTTTCACTCTGTACCAAAACATAAGTTTAAAGAAATACTTAGTTGACAATTACAACTTCGGAAACTTTGTGGATGGTACATATTACAATATGTCTTACTCATTTGTACTAGGAAGAAATTCCGTTGATCAACCTACTTTTCCAAGAAGAGGATCAAATATGAAACTATCCGTTCAAATGACACCTCCTTATTCGCTATTTGATGCAGAAGAAAGCAGTACAGATCCACTTGATGCAAGTCAGTGGGTAGAATATCACAAATGGAATATTGGTGCGAATTGGTTTACTGCTCTAGCAGATAAGTTAGTATTAAAAACTAACTTAGAATACGGACTTATTGGCAAGTATAATAGTGATGAATCATTATCCCAATTTGAACGATTTTATGTTGGTGGTGATGGCCTTAGCGGTTATGCCGTTGACGGAAGAGAAGTAATTGCTCTGAGAGGATATGAAAACAATTCACTATCCCCAACAAATGGTGCAACCATTTACAACAAATATACTTTGGAGCTTAGATATGCGTTATCATTGAATCCACAGTCACCTATATTTGCTTTAGCATTTTTAGAAGCTGGTAACACATGGAACAATTCAAACACCTTTAATCCGTTTGATATAAAGCGTTCCGCAGGAGTTGGGATTAGAATGATGATTCCAATGATGGGTATAATGGGAGTAGATTGGGGATATGGATTTGATGAAGTAATAGGCTCACCATCTGCAAATGGTAGTCAATTTCACTTTTCAATTAATCAACAATTTTAATATTTTAGCACACTACTATGAAACAGTTAATTTTAATAGCACTTCTTTGTTTTGCCTCTGCTAGTCAAGCACAAAAGTTTGTCTATGTTGATTCAGATTATATTCTTGAAAGAATACCTGAATATGCTTCTGCTGAAGATCAATTAGAAAAACTATCTGTCAATTGGCAATCTGAAATTGAAGAAGTATATCAGCAAATTGATGTGCTATATAAAAAGTATCAAGCAGATAAAATACTACTCACTCAAGAAATGAAAAACAAAAGAGAGAGTGAAATCATAAATAAAGAAAAGGACGCTAAAGAATTACAAAGAAAACGCTTTGGCCCTGAAGGAGATTTATACAAAAAAAGAACGGAACTTGTAAAGCCTATACAAGATAAAGTATACAACGCTATACAAGATTTCTCAAACGAAAAAAGATATGATATTATCTTTGATAAGTCAAGCAATCTGATAATGCTATTTAGTAATCCGGACCTTGATAAAAGTGATGACATCCTAAAAATGTTAGGATATAAATAATAATTAAAACTCTAAAAAAATGAAAAAAGTACTGTTAACCCTTATAGTTTGTGTAGGATTTATACTATCTGCACAAGCTCAAAAATTTGGCTACCTAAACTCTAATGAGCTTCTATCTATGATGCCAGAAAGCATTGAAATGCAAGAAGAATTACAAACGTATGCTAAAGGACTAGAATCTCAATTATCTGCTATGCAAGCAGAATATGAAAAAAAGGTCGTTGAGTATCAGCAAAACGAAACAAGCTATACTGATGTGATTAAAGAGGATAAAATCCGTGAAATTGAAAGCATTCAACAACGTGTAGTTGAGTTCCAAAAAAATGCTCAACAGTCTTTGAGTGAAAAAGAAGCTGAACTATTTACTCCGATAAGAGATAGAGCAATGAAAGCTATTGACGATGTGGCAAAAGATGGAAATTACACCTTTATCTTTGACTCTGGATCAGGAAGCTTTTTATATGCTGCTGAAAGTGAAAATGTACTTTCGCTCGTAAAGTCAAAATTAGGACTATAATAAAATAACATACACTCTTAAAGCAGTTTGGATTCATTCAAACTGTTTTTTTGTGCTATCATAGAAAGGTGAAAAAAGATAACCCAATAGGCATTTTTGATTCTGGTATTGGTGGGCTAACTGTAGCTAAGGCTATTCGCAAACTCTTACCTAATGAAAGTTTACTCTATTTTGGTGATACCAAACATCTGCCCTATGGAGAAAAGTCAGAAGAGTCAGTAAAAGAATTTTCACATAATATTTCAACCTTTCTAAAGAATAAAAGCTGTAAAATGATTGTTATTGCTTGCAATACTGCCTCATCTTTGGCTCACGAAACAGTTATTAAAGCATGCCCTAATATTGAAGTGGTAAACGTCATAGATCCTGTTGTGGATAGAATTACATCTTCAAATCGCTTATCTAAAATTGGTATTATTGGGACAAAAGGCACTATTAATTCTGGTATTTACCCACAAAAAATTAGTGCTAAAAACAAGAATGCAAATGTTAAGTCCTTAGCCACTCCACTGCTTGCCGCTATGATAGAGGAAGGCTTTATAAAAGGTAAAATTAGCGAAGCTATTATTCATAATTACTTGAATCAAAAAGAGCTAAATAGCATTGACCTTTTAATTTTAGCTTGTACTCACTACCCCTTGATACAAAACTTAATTGAGAATTTTTATAACAACAAAGTCGAAATTATTGACTCTGCATCTGAAGTTGCAAAACACATCAAGACCATTTTAGAAGAGAAAAGTCTGTTGAGCAATGAAAAAGCAGAGCATCACTTTTTTGTGTCTGACTATACCCATTCTTTCGATCAATCGGCAAAATTCTTTTTTGGAGAAGACATTCGACTAGAAGAAGTCAAACTTAAACCGTAAACCAAGAGGAATACATCACATAATTATCAGCAATACCTTCGATTAGCACTGCTGTTTGTTCTTGACTAAGCTCCTTCACTTTCTTTGCTGGTACTCCAGCGTATATACATCCACTTTCTACAGTAGTGCCCTCTAAAACTACTGCTCCTGCAGCTATTATAGAGTTGCTATGAACCGTTACTCCGTCCATAACAATAGCACCCATTCCTATCAATACATTGTCCATTACTTTACAGCCGTGCACCAAAGCATTATGTCCGATGGATACATTATTACCTATTTCGGTAGGGTGTTTTTTATAAGTACAGTGAATAACAGCTCCATCTTGTATATTTACCTTATCGCCAATACGAATGTAATGAACATCACCTCTAACAACAGCATTAAACCAAACACTGCATTTACTACCCATAACTATATCGCCAATAAGGGTAGCATTTTCAGCTAAATACACATCTTTGCCCACTTCAGGACTTATACCATTTACGCTCTTTATTAATGCCATGGATTTTATTTTCAAAGATAAAAGAATGCCTTAACTTTGCATAAAAACAATAAATGACCAAAACACCCACTTCACTATACGCTGAATCAACGCCAAACCCGTTAGTAATAAAATTTGTTGCTAACAGAATTTTAGTTGACCAAAACATATACGAGTTCAACAATAGAGCAGAAGCAAGCAGTTCACCCCTTGCACTAGAGCTCTTCGGATTTCCATTTGTTGACAAAGTATTTTTAAGCAATAATTTTATATCTATTACCAAAAAAGATAATGGCATTGAATGGAATGATATTATTGTAGAGATGCGAGAATTTATGCGTGACTACCTAGTAGATGGTGGCACCGTGATTAACGAGAATGCCTCTCCTAAAAAGAGTAAGACTGTTACTCATAAAGAAGAATTGGTCAGAGAATTTTCTGATATAGAGAAAAAAATTGCTGACTTATTAGATGAATATGTAAGACCAGCAGTAGAGCAAGACGGTGGTTTTATTTCGCTGAAAAAGTTCGAAAAAGGAATTGTAACCGTTTCATTACAAGGGGCATGTAGTGGCTGCCCATCCTCTACAATTACCCTAAAATCTGGAATAGAAGGCATGTTGAAAAGAGAAATGCCAGAAGAAATTGTTGAAGTTGTAGCCGATAATGATTAAAAAACTCCTCATAAGTTTTTGTGTTCTGCCATTCTTAATGCAGGCACAAAATACTATCGATGAGTTTACCTTCGGCTTACAATTTAAACCTATAATACCTGCTGCCTATTTCAATGCAGGCGATGAATCTGCCAATTGGCAAGACGGTTACAGTTCTGAACTATTACCTCGATTTGGACAATCTTTAGGCATGGTCGTAAGGTATAATTTCAGTAATACTTTTTCCTTAGAAAGTGGGCTAAACCTTGTAAATAGACGCTATAATTTTACTCTAAGAAACAGCTCCATTAGTCTAGACGATTATACTAAGTTCACTTTACGTTCCTACGAATTTCCTATACAGTTATTGTCTTATGTTCGAATAGCAAAGCAATACTATCTAAATGCATCTTTCGGAAATTCTTATAACGTTTTCCCTTCAGATATTATCAGCTTTGGCGAAAATAATCCATTCTACTTTTTGAGCACTTCACGACGAAAAAAGATGCAAACAGCATTTATTGCAAACTTAGGTGTTGAGTGCCGAACAGAAAAAAAAGGCATGTTCTATTTTGGTGCTAGTTTCCATAGGCCATGGAACAACACAGCCCGTTCATTTCCAGAATATGACGATGGCACAAACGCTTTTAACACCGAAGCACCATCGGCTGAAGATTCTAAACACCTTAATATTTCTGGGAACTACTTCACTTTAGATATTCGTTACTTTTTCTCTAGCAAATAAAATTTTTTTGGCTTTAAACTTGTAAGTTGGGAAATTTTAAAGCCTTAAAAATATTCATATTTATATGAATTTTTTGTATCTTTATGAGCAAGTTCATTAACCAAAATTTAGTATGTTTAACCTTAACACTTTCAGTGCTTTTGTGGTGGTAGTTATGTGTTCATTTTCTTCTTTGGCACAACCACTTACCAATGGAATGGGGATTATTACCCATTGGAGTGGTGCTGCTGGTACTTATGATTCTTTCACCATTTATGATACTGAGAATAATGCTTCTGCTCCTTTAGGGCTGAATTGGGCAACAACTTTTCATACCCCTGCTGACCCCGCTGCTGCTGACTCGTGGAAAGGCACCAATATGGGCGATGTATTTGGTATTACTATAGACGCTGAGAAAAATGTATACTTCACAGCCACAAAAGCAATTTCATCTGGCGGTTCTTCCTCTACTTCTGCAGGCTCTGCAGGCGATGGAGGGGTCTATAAAATGGACGCAAACACTTGGGTAGTTACTCCCTTTATATTTACTGGAAATGGCGCGAATGAAATTCCCAACCAAGGGAATGGATTAGGAAATATTGCTTATGACAAATGGAACAATCAATTGTTCATTACGAATTTTGAAGATGGTAACATTTACCGCTTTGATATGGATGGCAATTTACTTTCTACTTTCGACCCATTCGATGCAGATAACACCCCTCTCGGCACCTTTAGTGGGCATGGCGAAGCTCTTTGGGGAATTGCTGTACATGAAGAAAATGGCACTACTAAAGTGTTCTTTTCTAGATGGACTGAAGACAATTCTTTAAATGATGCTAGTTCACCTAATAATTCCGTTTGGTCTGTAAGTTTGGACAATACAGGTGATTTTAGTGGTAGCGAATCTTTATGTTTCGAATTAGAAGATAATATGGGGTCTTTTGTATCTACAGTAGTTGGCGCATCCTACCCTATTTCAGATATTACGATGAGTTCTGATGGCAAAATGTACGTCTGTGAAAAAGTACAAGGCGGGTGGGGAGCTTTTGGCGGGTGGAACGATTTATTTACGCCTGGAGCACACAGCTCTCGACTGTTTGAATACGTCAATAACTCTGGCACATGGAATATGTCAAAACAATACTATGTTGGCAATTACAATTACCCTTCCGATGCCGACAATACAGCAGGTGGTGTCGCCTTAGGAAATAGACAAACTTCCAGTGGTTTTGATTGCGAAAAAATTATTTGGGCTTCAGGTGATGCTTTGCGTTTTTCAGGATATAACAATATTGCAGGACAAGATTATATTTATGGACTTACAGGTATTCCGGTAGAAGGAAACTCCATGGACCCCTCGAGTACTGACTACGTTCAAGAGAGCAGTATATACATCGACATTGATTACACAGGAACGGGGAGCAATGGAAGTCAAAAAATGTCTTATGGTGATATTGAGATATATACCGATGCTGTAAATGAACCTACTTTTACCATTACCAATCCAACCACCATTTGCCCTGGCGAATCTATCGCTTTAAATGTAAGTGGTGGACTAAACTACGAATGGTCACCGGCAAGCACTTTGGATAACCCTTCATCGGATAGTCCTATTGCTACACCTACTGAAAACACTACATACACCGTTATGGGTGATGGAAGTTGTGGCAGTAGAGATACCGTTAGCGTTACCATTAGTATAGATGATTTTAATTTTTCATTAGGACCAGATGTTGATTTTTGTGAAGGCATGAACGATGTTGTTTTAGATGCTGGTGGTCTAGCCACTGCTTATTTGTGGAATACTAATGAGACCACACAAAGCATCTCTGTTGATAGCGAAGGAGTGTATAGTGTAAGTGTGGTTAGTCCAGATGGCTGTAACTTTACAGATGAAATAAATGTAGAAAGTAAGTTTTTACCAATCGTCAGTTTTAGCACACCAAATGATTCCTCTTGCCCCCCTGCTAGCTTTCAACTGAACGATGCCAGTACACCCCAAAGCGATGACCCAATAGTAGCTTGGGAATGGACGGTAAATGGGCAAACGTCTAATGGAATATCTTCGAATGTGAACCTGCCCAATACTGGACGCTATAGTGTTACACTTGAAGTGACTACTCAACTAGGTTGTAGTACTAGCCTTAGCTTATCCAATTACCTTAATGTGTTGGATGTGCCAAGTCCTAACTTTATGACCGAACCTGATGAGATAGGGCATTGTGATAAAAGCATTCAAATCATTAATTTTTCTACAGATTACGATTCTTTAGTGTGGGACTTTGGCAATGGCTTTGTCAGTTCGGCAGATACCGTAACGAGCTATACCTATGATGAAGTGGGTCAATACCAAATTAATCTAAAACTCATTAATGAGTTTGGTTGCGAAAACTCATTTAACAGAGAAATAAAACCGACGAGCAGTATCCCTTTTTATGCTCCCAACGCCTTTACCCCAGATGGTGACCAACTGAATGAAGAATTTGTTCCGTATATGGGTTGTACCGATTCATTTGAATTTTGGATTATGGACAGATGGGGTGAAGTTATTTTTTACTCCAATGATGTAAATGTTGGCTGGAACGGTACCTTTAAAGGAAAACTTTGCCCAGTAGGTGTATACTCATGGAAGGCAAAATACAATGGTGCAAAACACAACCAAGTAAAACTCGGTGACGTGCATCTTATGCATTAAAAAATATTTTTTAATACTAAAAGCCAGCTAAACACTGGCTTTTTGAATTTATAGTCCTAAAGACTTCTTAGCGTCTCCGCCAAGTAAATGAGTCGTTGGGTCTTCCAAGCATTCTTTTACTCTTACCAAGAAGCCAACCGATTCTCTACCGTCAATAATGCGGTGGTCATAGGAAAGTGCCACATACATTATGGGCCTAATCTCTACTTTACCGTTCACAGCCATAGGGCGTTCTACAATATTGTGCATCCCTAAAATCGCCGATTGTGGGGGGTTAATGATAGGTGTTGAAAGCATAGAGCCAAACACTCCACCATTGGTAATGGTAAAGGTGCCGCCAAGCATTTCGTCTGGCGTAATTTTTCCATCTCTTGCTCTAATAGCTAATCGCTTTACTTCGCTTTCAACCTCTTTAAAGTTCATAAGCTCTGCATTACGAATAACAGGCACCATCAAACCTTTTGGGGCACTTACTGCAATACTGATGTCAGCATAGTTGTGGTAAATGACTTCCTTACCATCAATCTGAGCATTTACATCTGGGAATTCCTTAAGTGCAGTAGTAATGGCCTTTGTGAAGAAAGACATAAAACCTAAACCTACACCGTATTTTTCTTTAAAAATCTCTTTGTATTCTTTACGAATAGCAAAAATAGCCGACATATCTACCTCATTGAAAGTAGTTAGCATAGCAGTATCGTTCTTTACAGATACCAAACGCTGAGCCACTTTTCGTCTTAGCATTGACATTTTTTTACGCTCAGTGCCACGTGGACCGTCGGTCTTTACAGATGCCATAGCTTCTATAACATCTTCTTTTAAAATCTTACCGCCTTCACCAGTGCCTTTAACGTCTTTTGCGGACAAATCGTTCTGAGAAATGATAGCCTTTGCGAGTGGTGTGGCTTTGGCATCCACAGGTTTAGTAGCCTGCACCGGAGCTGAAACTGGACTTGCTTCTTTAGTTGTTGCGCTTGGCTTGGCTTCGCCAACGCCATCCGTATCAATGATACATACGACTTGACCTACAGCCACCGTATCGCCTTCTTCAGCCACCAATTTTATAGTACCGCTTTCTTCAGCTGGTAAGGCTAAAGTAGCTTTGTCTGAATCTACCTCAGCAATTTCTTGATCCTTTTCTACATAGTCACCGTCCTCTACCAACCATTGAGCAATTTCAACTTCGGAGATGGATTCTCCCGGACTAGGAACTTTCATTTCTAATAGCATAATATTCTATTTAAAAACTTCTTCAATTATTAATCGTTGTCTTGTAGCTGCAAACTTAGGTGAACCACTAGCTGTTGCAGCACTTGCCCTTCTAGAAACTAATTCAAAGGGAATATGTCTTAGTCGGTTTAAAATATGAGTCCAAGCCCCCATATTTCGTGGCTCTTCCTGAGCCCATATCAATTGTTTCGTATCGTACTTCTTGAGTACGTCGTTTATCTTTTGTTCTGGTAAAGGGTACAGTTGCTCCAATCGGATTAAAGCTACATCTTTTCGCCCTAACTTTTCGCGTTCTTGGAAAAGCTCATAGTATAGTTTTCCACTACAGAATACGACCTTTTTAACTTCTGATGGTTTAACGACCTCATCGTCAAACAATTCTTGGAAGCGTCCAGTGGACAGGTCTTCAAGCGTGGAAACACACAATGGATGACGCAACAAACTTTTTGGCGTAAACACTACTAAAGGCTTTCTAAATTCTCGTTTAAGCTGTCGCCTTAAAACATGGAAAAAGTTTGCCGGTGTGGTACAGTTAACGATTTGCATATTATGTAAAGCACACATCTGTAGGTATCGCTCCATACGTGCACTAGAATGTTCTGCACCTTGCCCTTCATAGCCATGCGGCAAGAGCATTACTAGTCCGTTATAGGTCTTCCATTTGTCTTCGGCTGACGAGATAAATTGGTCAATCATAATTTGAGCACCATTGCTGAAATCACCAAACTGTGCTTCCCAAATGGTTAATGAGTTGGGACTCGCCATAGCAAAACCATAATCAAAGCCTAACACACCATATTCTGATAAGAGTGAATTATAAGCCTCAAATTTCACATTAGGGTTAACGGCATTAAGAGGGATTATCTTTTTCTCTGATTCCTCAGCTTTTAAAACGGCATGTCGGTGTGAAAAAGTTCCTCTCTCAACATCTTGACCGCTAATTCGAACAGGATGACCCTCATATAAGAGTGTACCATATGCCAAAAGCTCAGCTATTCCCCAATCCAAACGGTTGCTGTCTTCTACCATCTTCTTTTGGTCGTTCAGCAAACGCTGCGTCTTTTTAAATAGGTTGTCCTTTTCAGGGACATTGTACAGCTTGGAAGCTACTTCTTTAAGTACTTCTAAATCTACTGCGGTATCTTGTGACTTAACAAAGTCAGCGTCTTTAGATTTTCTAAAGCCTTGCCATTCGGCTTTCATGAAAGGCGTAATTTCTGCCTTTTCGATTTCTTTTGATTCGTCAAATCTATCTTGAAGCAACTGCTTAAACTCATGCTCCATTTCTTTAACGATATTCGCCCCTACAACGCCTTCATTAATCAGTTTGTGGTTGTATATTTCTCTAGGGTTAGGGTGCTTGCTAATAGCCTTGTACAGCTTAGGTTGTGTAAAACGTGGCTCATCGCCTTCATTATGTCCGTACTTTCTGTAACATAGCAAATCAATGAATACGTCTTTATTGAATTTCTGACGGTACTCTGTAGCAATTTGCATAGCATGAACAACAGCTTCTACATCATCGCCATTAACGTGAAAAACAGGGGATAAAGTTACTTTACCTATGTCCGTGCAGTAAGTACTCGAACGGGCATCTAGATAATTAGTGGTGAAGCCTACCTGATTGTTTACGACAATATGAATGGTTCCACCAGTTTTGTAACCGTCCAATTGTGCCATTTGTATTACCTCGTAAACAACACCCTGACCGGCTAGTGCGGCATCTCCGTGTATGAGGATAGGTACTACCTTAGAATTATCACCTTTATATTGTTGGTCTATTTTCGCTCGTGCTATTCCCTGAACAACAGGGTCAACCGCCTCTAAGTGAGAGGGGTTTGGCGAAAGCGACATCTTTACCTTTTTTGAATTGTTGCAAACTTGTTCCGAAGTAAAGCCAAGATGGTATTTTACGTCGCCAGAGAATAAATTATCTTCATATTCTTTACCTTCAAATTCTGAAAAAATATCTCTGTATGTCTTGTTAAAAATATTGGCAAGGACATTTAATCTTCCTCGGTGTGCCATCCCCATTACGAACTCTTCCACTCCCAACTCTGCACCTTTCTCAATGAGAATATCCAAAGCAGGTATCAACGATTCGGCGCCTTCTAGCGAAAAGCGTTTCTGACCAACAAACTTTTTGTGTAGAAAATTTTCAAAAGCTACTGCTTGGTTAAGTTTGCGGAGTATTTGCTTCTTTTCGTTTAACTTAAAATTGGGAGTATTACTATTTTTATGTAAACGGTTTTTTATCCATTCCACCTGGTCAGGTTTACGGATATACATATACTCCACTCCTATAGATTGACAGTAAACGACCTTTAGGTGTTCTACTATATCTCTCAAAGAAGATGGACCAACACCTATTTGAGTACCTGCTTGAAAGACGGTATCTAAATCCGATTGGTTAAGCCCAAAGTTTTCAATATCAAGTGTTGGGGTATATTGCCTTCTTTCACGTACTGGATTAGTATGGGTGAATAAATGGCCGCTTTTTCTGTAAGCGTCAATTAGATTTATTACTTGAAATTCTTTCTTGAAGGTTTCTGGAATTTCGTCTTCATCAGAATACACTTCTCTAGCGAAATCAAATCCAGTAAAAAAGTTTCGCCATTCTTCATTTACAGATTCAGGATTTTCAACATAATTATCGTACATGATTTCAATCATGTTGGTATGAATAGCTCCTAGAAAAGAAAATTTATTTGCCATCAGATTTTATGGTTATGGCAAAACTATTGAATTTTATTTATTTTTTAGCCTTAATCGTAAGCAATTTTTCAGATAGAATTTTACGTTTTAGCTTTCTCTAATCTTCAGAAGTGCTGCAAACTTTTCAAGTTCAAGAATATCTTTGTCGATAGCACTCAACGACTTCATAGCATTTTCGTAATACTCATTGATAAGCGCGTTGATGTGTGTCTCTATTTCAAGAGAGGCATAAATCTGCTTTACTTTTTCTACTTTTTCAGTTGAATTTATGGTTTCTGAACTGTATAAATTTACAAGCTCCATTTTTTCGCTTCCATCAGAAAGAGATAGTGCTTTGAGGTATAAGCATGTTTTTTTGTTGGCGATGATGTCTCCCCCCAATTGTTTTCCAAAAGCATTAGTATCGCCAAAGATATCTAGCAAATCATCTTTGAGCTGAAAAGCAATGCCAATTTTACGTCCAAATTCATAGAGATTTTCAGCATCTTTTTTATCTGCACCTCCCATTATCGCTCCCATTTTTAATGAGGCACCAAGTAAAACAGCTGTTTTGTATTCAATCATTTTCAAATACGACTTCAAATCTACTTCTGCTTGTATTTCAAAATCCATATCGTACTGCTGCCCCTCACATACTTTTAGTGCCATAGTATTGAATACTGATAGGCATTCAATCAAACTTTCTTTCGGAAGTTCTGACAAATACTGATAGGACTGTATGAGCATGGCATCACCTGAAAGTATAGCAACATTCTCATTCCATTTTGTATGCACAGTGCTTTGTCCACGGCGAACAGGTGCTTCGTCCATGATATCGTCGTGCAGTAATGTGAAGTTATGGAAGACTTCAATAGCAATAGCAGGTCGCAATGCTGCCTTAATATCTTTTTTATACAATTGATAAGACAGCAACAAGAGTATAGGACGCATACGCTTACCTCCTAACGATAAGATATAATCTATTGGAGCATATAAATCGGCTGGTGTGCTTGGATATTTCAAGCTTAACAACTCCTGCTCGACTAACGTTCTTAACTGATCTATTGATTTCATAATTATTTTATTAATGACAAGAGGTAATTGCCGTATCCACTTTTCAGTAAAGGCACTGCCAATTTCTTAAGCTGTTCATCATCGATAAAACCCATTTTGTAAGCGGCCTCTTCAATACAGCCAATTTTTCGCCCTTGCCTATCTTCAATTACCTGCACGAACTGACTGGCTTGCATTAAAGACCTGAAAGTTCCTGTATCTAGCCAGGCTGAGCCTCTACCTAACAATTGAACTTTCAGCTTCCCTCTCTTTAGGTATTCTGAATTTACATCCGTAATTTCATACTCACCTCTGGCTGATGGAATTATATTTTTTGCAATTTCTACTACATCATTATCGTAAAAATATAATCCTGGAACAGCATAATTAGATTTAGGTACTTTTGGCTTTTCTTGAATACTAATTACATTATTGTTTTCATCATATTCCACAACCCCATAGCGTTCGGGGTCATTGACGTGATAACCAAATATTTTTGCTCCTTCTACATCAACACATGCTTCAACGATTTTACGCTTTATATAGAAGATATTATCTCCTAGTACTAAACATACTTTGTCGTTTCCAATGAATTCTTCTCCTAAAACAAAAGCTTGAGCTAATCCGTTTGGAACTTCTTGCACTTTGTATTCAAAACGACAGCCTAATGAAGAGCCATCGCCTAATAGCCTTTGAAAAATTGGTAAATCCTTAGGCGTGGAAATGATAAGTATTTCTCGAATACCAGAAAACATTAGTGTCGAAAGTGGATAATAAATCATCGGTTTATCATAAACCGGCAATGCTTGTTTACTAACCGCCAACGTTAAAGGGTGCAGTCGTGTCCCTGAACCTCCAGCTAAAATTATTCCTTTCATTATTTGTTATTTAAGGTCAATTCCTTTAACTCAATGTCTTCCTCTTCGTCAAATACATCTAATAAAGGATCATTTAATGCTTCTACAATTAATGATTTTTCTAGACTCAACAACAAGGCTGGTAAAACTATCAAATTAGAAAGTAATGCAATGAGTAATGTAATCGAAACTAACAAGCCCAAAGCTATTGTGCCACCAAATTGAGATGCTATAAAGATAAAAAATCCAAAGAATAATACAATTGAAGTGTAAAACATACTAACACCTGTTTCTTTAATAGCCGCAACAACAGAGTCCTTGATGTTATAGTTTCTATGTCTTAACTCTTGTCTATATTTTGCTAAAAAATGAATGGTATCATCTACAGAAATACCAAAGGCTATACTAAAAACGAGTATGGTAGACGGTTTTATCGAAATGCCAAAATATCCCATTATTGAGGCTGTAATTATGAGCGGTATAAGGTTAGGAATAAGTGAAACCACTACCATTCTAAAAGAATTAAACATCCATGCCATAAAGATGGAAATTAATAAAACCGCCAGCATTAAACTAGTAAATAGATTCTTTACTAAATAGGAAGTGCCTTCCAAAAACACTATACTTGTTCCAGTGAGGACTACATTATATTTTTCGGGATCAAAAATCTTGTCAACTTGCTCACGAAGTTTCAACTTAATTTCTTTCATTCGACTTGTGCCAATATCTCCCACGTACAAACTAACACGCCCTATTTGTTTATTTTCATCAACAAAGGAATTCATCCATTCGTTTGGGGATTCGCTTTTTATGGTGTAGTCTAAAAGCCATCTTTTTTCTTGAGAATTTGGCAATTCGTAAAAGTCTATATTGCCGTTATAGAGAGCTTGCTTTGAGAATTTTATAGGATCTATTATGGATACTGGTCTAGAAAATTCTTTGTAAAGGCTCAAAGTATCGCTTAATTTATCTATACGCTTTAGGGTAGATAATTTAGTAATACCGTTTTTTCTGTGTGTATCAATGACTATTTCAAATGGCAATACAGACTTATAATGCTTTTCAAAAAATTTGATGTCTTGATAAAGAGATGATTCACTAGGCATATCATCTGTAATATTACCCGCAATATTCATTTTGAACAGTCCAAAAAGACTTACTGCAACTATGGCTATGGTAGAAATATAAATTGCAGTTCTTTTATTTAACACAATGAAGGTTATTCGTTTGATAAGTTTGTTCAACCACCTTCTTTCCAAGTGACTTGTATGTTTTGCTTTTGGAGGATTCAGATAACTAAAAATTATTGGGATTAGCAATAATGATAGGATGAAAACTGCAAAAATATTTAAGGACGCTACTAGTCCAAATTGACGCAAGTCTTTACTAGATGTTAGCACAAAAGTCGCAAAACCCATAGCGGTAGTTGCATTAGTAAGAACAGTGATGTTTCCTACCCTTCTAATCATCTGAACTAACGACTTAGATTTATTTCCATGTCGTCTATATTCATTGTGATATTTGTTTATTAAAAAGATGCAATTTGGAACGCCAATAACAATTAATAATGGCGGTATTAGTGCGGTTAGAATTGTAATTCTATAATCTAGAACTCCAAGTGTACCAAAAGACCATATAACGCCTATAGTAACTACCATTACAGAAATCAACATGGCTTTTAACGACCTGAAGAAGAAATACAAAATTAAAGCTGTAACAAATAAAGCTAGGAAAATAAATAAACCCACTTCTTTCTTGATGAGTTCAGAATTGACCGTTCTTATGTATGGTAAGCCTGAGTATCTAATGACTTTGGATGTTTCGGACTCATAGATATCTCCTAATTCAATGATGCTATCAATTAAATTAATACGCTTATCGCTTGTAATAAAATCATTATCAAGCGCCAATAGCATTACAGAAGCACTGTCGTTGTATAGCGTATTTCTAAAAAAGGGTAATGTTTTTAATTTATTAAAGGCCTCATCTAATTGTGATTGACTGTCAATAGAGTCAAATAAAGACTCAATAATTAATCGTTTTTCTTTTTTATCTTTTTGCAGATCTACTGCATCTGAAATGGAGTATACCGACTTAACACCGTCAATTTTTTCTATTTCATTCTGCAACTTTTCCCATGACTGAAAATTATTGTAATGAAAGAATGAGTCGGCATTTACTCCAACAATCATTATATTGTCTTTTATACCAAACTTATCAAGGAAAAAATTATAATCTAATTGTTCCGTTGATTTGATTGGCAAAAGGTTTGCCATCGAATAAGACAGTCGAGCATTTGAAGATTGCTGAATCATGAAATAGGTGGTCACCAAAATCAGCCAAATGAAAACTGAACGAAATCTTAAAATTACTTTAGCAATAGTTAACCACATATCAAATATAAAGGGAGTGTAAAAGTACTGATTAATATTTTGAGACAAAAAAAAGCCCGACATTTTGTCGCGCTTTTTTAATGAATTCTTAAATACGATTATACTGTCAGAATCTCTGCTTCTTTGGAAGAGAAAAAGGCCTCAATTTTAGACGTAAAATCGTTTGTTAAATTCTGAACGTCTGATTCTGAGTCTTTCAGAATGTCTTCGGATATTCCACTTAACTTTTTCAAATCATCATTGGCATCTTTTCTTACATTTCGAATACTCACTTTAGCATTTTCAGATTCTGCTTTGGCTTGCTTTACCAACTGAACTCGACGTTCTTCTGTTAATGGCGGTACGTTAATGATAATCATTTCACCATTATTCATAGGATTGAAACCTAGGTTGGCGTCAATAATGGCTTTCTCCATTACTTCCAACATTGATTTATCCCAAGGCTGAACAGAAATTGTTCTTGCATCAGGAGTATTAATGTTTGATGCTTGAGCTAGAGGTGTTTGTGCACCATAGTAATCAATACTTACATTGTCTAGCATTTGAGGTGAAGCTTTTCCTGCTCTAATTTTTGAAAAAGCGATTTCTAAATGCTTTATCGCGCCATCCATTTTCTCTTTGGCGCAATCCATAATAAATTGAATTTCTTCCATTTTTTTTAATCTAAAAATTAACTAAAGTCCCTATTGACTCACCTTGCAACATTTTAAGCAAGTTTTGTTTTTTGTTTATATCAAAGACAACAATAGGTAATTTATTTTCATTACACAAAGTGAAAGCCGTCATATCCATAATGTTCAAGCCTTTTTCGTACACCTCTTTAAATGAAATATTATCGTATTTAACTGCTGATTTATCTTTTTCAGGGTCAGCACTATATATTCCGTCTACGCGAGTTCCTTTAAGGATAACATCGGCTTCGATTTCAATGGCTCTTAGTGTAGCTGCTGTATCTGTAGTGAAATAAGGATTACCTGTTCCTCCTCCAAAAATAACAACTCTGCCTTTTTGTAGATGCCTCATTGAGCGTCTTCTAATAAAAGGCTCTGCGATTTGCTCCATTTTTATAGCAGTAAGTAATCGCGTTTCTACTTCTGCTTTTTCTAGTGCAGATTGTAAGGCCATCCCATTAATAATGGTAGCAAGCATACCCATGTAGTCGCCTTGAACTCTATCCAAGCCTTCTCCTTCTACTTGTATACCTCGGAATATATTACCGCCACCAATTACAACAGCAACTTCTACTCCTAGATCAACAACGTTTTTAATTTCATTTGCATAGGAGGTCAGTTTCTCGGTATCTATACCAAATTGTTTATCTCCCATTAAGGCTTCTCCACTAAGTTTTAAAAGAATTCTTTTATATTTCATAGTTAGCAAATTTAAGGCAAAAAAAAGAGAGTGAAAAACACTCTCTTAAATCATTAGTTTTTTAACTAGACGCCAAGACCGACTCTTTTGAATTCAGTCACTGTTAGTTCATTATCAAATTTGTTCAAGTGTTGTGACACTGACGTTTTTGATTCTTTAATAAATTCTTGATTTAACAAGGTATTCTCCTTGAAGAATTTATTAAGTCTACCCATAGCAATTTTTTCTAGCATTTCTTCAGGCTTACCTTCTTGTCTTGCTAAGTCTTTAGCTACTTCTAATTCTTTGTCTATAGTTTCTTGAGATACTGAATCTTTGTCGACAGCTACTGGATTCATAGCAGCTACTTGCATTGCTATGTCTTTTCCTACTTGGTCATCTACAGATTTAGACAAACCTACTAATGTAGCTAGACGGTTTCCTCCGTGTATGTACGAAGAAACTTGTGCAGATTCTACAGTTTCGTATGATGATAAGTCTAACTTTTCACCAATTACACCTGTTTGCTCAGTAATTTTCTCTTCAATTGTCATTCCGTCAACAACACATCCTTTCAATTCAGTCAGGTTAGATGGCTTGTTTGACATTGCAGCATCTAAGAATGATTGTGCTAATGAAATAAATCCTTCATTTTTAGCTACAAAATCAGTCTCACAATTAAGAGCAATTAATGCTCCAAAGTTTCCATCAGTTGCCGAAATAACAACACCTTCAACAGCGTCTCTATCCGCTCTATTAGCAGCAACTTTTTGACCTTTCTTTCTTAAAATGTCAACCGCTTTAGACATGTCTCCTTCAGCTTCAACTAAAGCTTTCTTACAGTCCATCATTCCAGCACCTGTTTGCTTTCTTAGTGCATTTACATCAGCAGCAGTAATCTTTGGCATAATTCAAATAAAATTTAGTGTTATTACTTTTCTTTAGTAGTAGTTTCTACTTCTTTTTCTTTACTAGCTTTTGGCTTTTCCTCGTTCTTTGCAGAAGCTGTTTCTCTTTCTGAAAGGCCTTCTTGTATAGCGTCAGTTACTAAAGAAACGATCTTCTCAATTGAACGGCTTGCATCGTCGTTAGCAGGGATGCAGAAGTCAACTAAGTTAGGGTCAGAATTAGTATCGACAATTGCAAATGTTGGTATACCTAATTTTTTTGCCTCAGCTATAGCAATGTGTTCTCTGTGAATATCTACAACAAATAAAGCTGCTGGAATTCTACTCATAGAAGCAATACTTCCAAGGTTTTTTTCTAGTTTATCTCTTGTTCTTGATACTTGAAGACGTTCTCTTTTAGATAGGGTATCGATAGTACCGTCGGTCTTCATCTTATCAATTGAATTCATTTTCTTTATTGCTTTACGAATTGTAGCAAAATTCGTTAGCAAACCACCTGACCAACGCTCAGTAATGTAAGGCATATTCACTCTTTGAGCATGAGTTGAAACAGATTCTTTAGCTTGCTTTTTAGTAGCAACAAACATGATTTTTCTTCCTGACCTTGCAAGGTGCTTAAGTGCAGCACATGTTTGATCAAGTTTCATAATCGTCTTATTAAGGTCGATTACATGGATTCCGTTTTTCTCCATAAAGATATAAGGAGCCATTTTAGGATTCCATTTTCTAGTTAAGTGTCCAAAATGAACACCAGATTCTAATAAGTCTTTGAAATTTGTTTTTGACATTTTTTTTAAATTGTTTACATTCATAATTCTTCGCAATCTATCAGTAGTATATTAAATATAGTCTGAGAGATTTTGATACTAAACAATATCCTAAGATATTAACGCTTACTGAACTGGAATTTCTTACGAGCTTTCTTCTGTCCAGGTTTTTTACGTTCAACCATTCTTGGATCACGAGTTAATAGTCCTTCTGCTTTTAGAGTAGGACGATTTTCTTCGTCAATCTTGATTAGTGCACGAGAGATTGCTAAACGAATAGCTTCTACTTGTCCGGTTGAACCACCACCGTTTACATTAACTTTCACATCATACTTTCCTTCCAATTCAACTAAGCTGAATGGTTGGTTAAGTTTGTAAAGTTGTGTTGCCGTACTAAAGTAAGTCTTTGCTTCACGGTTGTTAACAGTAATGTTTCCTTTGCCTTTACTCAAATAAATTCGAGCAACTGCTGATTTTCTTCTACCAATGGTGTGAATTGTATCCATCGTTATGATTTAAGTTTAATTTCTTTTGGTTGTTGTGCTTCTTGCTTGTGATCGGTTCCAGCATATACAAACAAGTTTGAATATATGGTTCTTCCAAGCTTATTCTTTGGAAGCATTCCTTTAATTGATTGCTTTACTAAGGACGTTTGATCTCTGTCAAATAATTCTTTTGGTGAGATTCTTTTCTGCCCACCAGGATATCCTGTGTGCTTAAAGTGTTCTCTATCCGTCCACTTTTGACCAGTCAAACGAATTTTATCAGCATTGACAACTACTACATAATCTCCACAATCTGCATGAGGTGTGAAGTTTGTTTTGTGCTTTCCTCTTAGTATAGAAGCAACTTGAGAAGCTAATCTACCCAATACCATGTCTTCAGCATT
This sequence comes from Flavobacteriales bacterium, assembly GCA_016779935.1. Classification (NCBI taxonomy): domain Bacteria; kingdom Pseudomonadati; phylum Bacteroidota; class Flavobacteriia; order Flavobacteriales; species Flavobacteriales bacterium. Next base: position 69,485 of record JADHMQ010000002.1, on the reverse strand, counting down.
TACCAAAACCCACTCTTTGTTGGATGTTTCCTTGTTTGCCGATACTGTCTTATAACTTAGTGTGTCCACTATTGATCGTTTTAGTTAATAACGTTCATTTTAAACCCCTTAATCTAAAGGGGTGGCAAAAGTAGGATTTTTATTTTAATCCAACAAAAATTTATTACCCATATTTAGTTGATAATTTTCATTTCCTTTCCAACCTTAGTAAATGCAGCTATGGCTTTGTCCAAATGTTCTTTGGTATGAGCAGCCGACAACTGTACACGAATTCGTGCTTGGTCTTTTGGAACTACTGGAAAGAAAAAGCCAATAACATAGATTCCTTCTTCTAGAAGTTTATCGGCCATTACTTGAGAGGTTTTTGCGTCATATAGCATCACTGGAACAATTGGGTGAACCCCTTCTTTGATGTCAAAACCTGCTTCTGTCATTTTAGTTCTAAAGTAAGATGTGTTTTCTTCAAGTTTATCTCTTAGCTCTGTAGAATTACTAATCAAATCTAAAACTGTTATGGCTGAACCAACAATAGACGGCGCTAATGAATTTGAAAATAAGTAGGGTCTTGAACGTTGACGAAGCATATCTACTATCTCTTTTCTGGCAGATGTAAACCCTCCCATTGCACCGCCGAGTGCCTTACCTAATGTGCCAGTGATAATATCCACACGACCCATAACATTATGGTATTCATGAGTACCACGTCCATTTTTTCCAACAAAGCCTGAGGCATGACATTCATCGACCATCACTAAAGCATCGTATTTTTCAGCCAAATCACATATTTTGTCCAATTGCGCAATATATCCGTCCATTGAAAAGACACCGTCAGTAACAATAATTCGATTTCTTTGAGATTGTGCTTCTATGAGCTTCTGCTCTAGGTCATTCATATCATTATTTGCATATCTATAACGTGCGGCTTTACACAATCGAACACCATCTATAATAGAGGCATGGTTTAGTGAATCTGAGATTATAGCATCTTCTACTCCAAATAATGGCTCAAACACTCCGCCATTAGCGTCAAAAGCAGCTGCATATAATATGGTGTCTTCCATACCTAAAAACTCTGAAAGCTTTCTCTCCAATGTTTTATGAATGTCTTGAGTTCCACAGATGAATCTGACAGAGGATAAGCCAAAACCATGAGTATCAAGAGTACGTTTTGCTGCTTCAACGACCTCATTATTTGATGATAATCCAAGGTAATTGTTTGCACAAAAGTTTATGACTTCTTTTCCTGTACTTACCGAAATATCAGCGTCTTGCGGAGTAACGATAATACGTTCTTCTTTATATAAACCAGAGTCTTTTATGTTTTGTAATTCGGTCTCTAACTGGTTTTTTAACTTTCCGTACATATTGTTGAATTAAAAAAAGGGAGTTGCCTCCCCTTTAAATTATTGGTAAAATTATTTAGACAACGCCTTGGTCTAGCATTGCATCAGCAACTTTTACAAAGCCAGCAATGTTAGCACCTTTTACGTAGTCAACGAATTCTCCTTCAGCGCCATACTTCACACACGACTCGTGAATATCGTTCATAATTCGCTTGAGTTTTTCATCAACTTCTTCTCTAGTCCAATTCATACGAATAGAGTTTTGTGACATTTCAAGTCCGGAAGTTGCAACACCGCCGGCATTAGACGCTTTGCCAGGTGCAAATAATATTTTCGCTTTATGAAATGCTTCTATTGCTTCTGGAGTTGAAGGCATATTAGCTCCTTCTGAAACACAGATACATCCGTTAGCAAGTAGCTTTGCTGCTTCCTCTCCGTTGAGTTCGTTTTGGGTAGCGCAGGGTAATGCGATATCACATTGAATTTCCCAAGGTCTTTGTCCTTCGAAAAATTCACAGTTGAAGTGCTCGGCATATTCTTTTATACGACCTCTTTTTACATTTTTGAGTTCCATTATAAATGCTAGTTTCTCAGTATCTATACCGTCTTTATCGTAAATATAACCTGAAGAATCTGAAAGGGTTACCACTTTAGCTCCTAATTGAGTAGCTTTTTCACATGCAAACTGAGCCACATTTCCAGAACCCGAAATTGTAACGGTTTTACCTTCAAAAGAATCGCCTTTAGTAGCTAACATGTTCTGCGCAAAATATACTGTTCCATAACCTGTCGCTTCAGGACGAATTAAAGAGCCTCCCCAATTGATTCCTTTACCTGTAAGAACACCTGTAAATTCATTTTTCAATCGTTTGTACTGCCCGAACAAATAGCCGATTTCTCTTCCTCCGACTCCAATATCACCTGCTGGAACGTCTGTATTCGGTCCAATGTGTCTGCTGAGTTCAGTCATGAATGATTGACAAAAACGCATCACCTCATTGTCCGATTTACCTTTAGGGTTAAAGTCTGAGCCCCCTTTGCCGCCTCCCATTGGAAGAGTTGTAAGTGAGTTTTTGAAGACTTGCTCAAAACCCAAAAACTTAAGAATTCCTAAATTCACTGATGGGTGAAAACGCAATCCTCCTTTGTAAGGTCCAATCGCTGAATTAAATTCTACTCTAAACCCTCTATTTACTTGCGTATTTCCTTCATCATCAAGCCAAGGAACTCTGAATATAATTGTTCTCTCTGGCTCTACTATGCGTTCCAATAATCTTGAGGAATTATACTTTGGATTATTTTCCATGAATGGAATAATGGCTTCTGCCACTTCTTGTACGGCCTGAATAAAAACTGGCTCATGTGCGTCTTTAGCGATAACATCCGCCATAAACGCGTCTATTTTTTCTTGGTACTTTGTAGACATTAGATTAATATTAGTGTTGACAAAAGTATAATTTTTCAATATTCAATTGCTTTTTTTTTTTAAATATTTAAACATCAAAAGATCTCTATAAAAATTTAATAAAGGCCTTTTTGAAAAATGAAAAAATAAAGAGTGCTATTGGAGAACAATTTTATGAGAGCTTACTTCCGTTTTTCTAGTGGTATTTAAAAAGTAAACTCCTCTAGAAAAATCAATTGTTGACACACTAATTTGAGTTGAGCCATCAGTTGGTAAATGTTTTCTTTCCCAAACAATTTTTCCTGTAACATCAATAAATTGGATATGTGTAATTTCATTTACTTTACTTAAATCGATGGTAAATTTATCATTGGCTGGATTTGGATAAATAAACAAGTCTGCCGAATTAAACGCTTCAATAGATGTTGTGTCAGGCTTTGATCCTCCACCATTATTTGTTGTATCTGGCAAATTAGAACGGTTATTTTGGATTACCGAATACATAAAATCAACTTGACCTTTGGTAAACATATTTTGGCAAGATGGATCTGAGTAATCCATATAATTTTCTACCATATCTGGAAAGTCATATGGGCTATCGGTACATGTATTGCTATTGTGATTACATTGACTTTGTCCATCTTGAGCGGCGTTGGGCGTATCGTCAATTCCATCTTCTTGAGAGCAATCGCCATCGCCCCATATGTGTCTTAGTCCAAAATAATGGCCTGTTTCATGTGTAGCAACCCGACCTAAAAAATTGACCGTTTGACCTCCTCCCATATCTGGCGCAGCATCTCTTCCAAAAACAGCATAATGAACTACTACCCCATCATATTGTGGGTCTGTTGGGGGATCCCCCTGCCAATTTGGTAAATTATTAGGCGGTGTAGCATATCCTAAAAGTGCAATTTGACCATCTAAAGAAATGTCACACACCCAAATATTCAAATAATCCTCAACTGGCCACGGAGCAATACCACCACTGCTTGGTTTTTTCATCGACTCCATTAGCTGGCCACCTTGCACTTCCTGAACAGTCATAAAAGATGAAACCGTTGTTGATGTTCTGGTAATTCCATTAGTTGTATTTCCTTGAGGGTCAACTGTTGCCAAATAAAATTGAAATTTTGCTTTGCCAGTTATGGTGTCAAATACAGCTCTTGTTTCTGTTGTATCAGCATTTGTTCTTCCGAAATCTTCATTGAGCACATCATATTTGGGATTTGATAACTGCATCACTCAAGTTTTCTTCCTCATTCTGATACAATACATGTACTACAACAGGAATTTGTAATACCTCATCTGTTTGCGAAATACTTCGTTGATTAGCATCTGCCCACTCTTTAGCCTGAGAAAATATTTGTTGCTGCCTATCTGAGTATGAATGATCTATATGTTGATGGTGACGATTAACAAGGTCGCTTCCGCACCTCATATAGTTTTGACTAAATACCAAAAAAGGCATAGCCAACATAAGTAGTGTTAGTTTTTTCATGGGTTTTATTAATATGTTCACACCAAATTTAATCAAATTAATTGAAATAGATGTTTCCAGGCTTTGCACTTATTACGCCTTCAAGCTCTAATTTCATAAGCATTTCATTTACTTTTTGAAATGGCATCTTACTTAAGGCATGAATTTTATCAATATGTATCCCTTGATTTGATGTAATGATGTTTAATAAATCGTTTTCTTCTGGGCTGCAACTAAATAGCGACTGCTGAGTAGGGGAATCGACGTTGTTCCAACCCAAATTTTTTATTTAATCTCCTGCAGATGTTATTAGATGTGCCTCATTGTTTTTTATGAGATTATGACATCCTGATGAGTACTTATCATTGACTCTGCCAGGCGCTGCGAACACCTCCCTGTTGTAAGAGTTTGCCATTCGTGCAGTTATCATTGCGCCCCCTTTAACATTACTTTCTACTACAACCGTAGCGTCGGAAAGGCCCGCAATGATTCTGTTTCTTCTTACAAAGTTTTCTTTCACAATCTTTGTTTGACTGACAAACTCCGTAAGTAAGCCCCCATTCTCAATCATTTTAGAAGCCAAATCTCTGTTTAATTTTGGATAGATGGTGTCCAAGCCATGCGCCAATACACCTACTGTTTGAAGATTGTTTTTTACGGACTCCTTATGAGCAAATTTATCAATACCATAAGCTACACCACTCACAATGAGTGGAGCGTAAGGCGCTAAGTCTTGAATGAACTCTTTACAAAAAGAATGACCATAAGAGGTCGCGTTTCTTGTTCCAACAACACTAATTATTTTTGGATTATCAAGATTAAATTTTCCTTTCATAAATAGTAATGTCGGAGCATCTTTGCAATGTTTTAATTTTTGCGGATAATTTTCTCCCCAATATGATAAACATCTAATATTGTTGTTTTGAATGAAAATCAACTCTTGTTCGGCTCTTGAAAGAACAGAACTTTTTTTAATTTGACTAGCCAAGACTGGACCAATATTTGGTATTTTTTCTAAATTAGATTGTTTTTCTTGAAAGACCGCTTCCAAACCTCCACAATAGGCAACTATTTTTTTAGTGTTGACCGGTCCAATCCCTTTAATTTGATTGAGACCAATATGGAATATGAGTTCTTGTGTCATGGCAATAAATTTGTACTTTGCAAATCTAAACTTTAATTTAATGACCCTGATTAGGTTTATACTGACGCTTTTATTTTTGAATTGTTTTCAACTGTATGCACAAGTCTATTATGGAAGTGTTGTTGATGAGTCTAATTCTGAACCTCTCATTGGGGTTAATATACTGTTGGATAACAAAGGTGTTACAACTTCAGATATTGACGGTAAGTTTGAGGTTACACTTACAGAACAAAAACACTCTATTGCCTTTAGTTACATAGGCTTTGAAGATGAAGTAAGAAACATTCAGCTGAAAAATGGAGAGTCTAGGCAAGAGACAATCAAAATGTCAGATAATGCTAAACTTATAGAAACTGTTGTTGTTTCGGCGGGCAAGTTCGAGCAACGCCTTGAAGAAACTACAGTTTCTGTTGAAGTAATTAAACCCATTTTTATTGCCAATAAAAACACAACAAATATTCAAACAGCGATTGATCAAGTGCCAGGTGTAAATATTACCGATGGACAAGCCAACATAAGGGGAGGAAGTGGATGGAGCTATGGTGCTGGAACAAGAGTTCAAGTATTAGTAGATGATATGCCTCTAATTTCTGGCGATGCCGGTCAAGCTCAATGGAATTTAATTTCTACAGAAAACATCAATCAAGTAGAAATTATTAAAGGAGCATCCTCAGCGCTTTATGGCTCTTCTGCTTTAAATGGTGTTATAAATATTCGAACAGCATACCCTACTAATAGGCCAGAAACAAAAGTGAATTTTCATATTGGCTACTATGACGATGCCCGTCGTGAAAGTCTTAACTGGTGGGGAGATAATAAAAGAACTATACATGGTGTTGACTTTTTACATAAACAAAAGGTTGGCAATCTTGACTTAGTATTAGGCGGTTTTCTTTTGGAAGATGAAGGATATAGGTATGATGAGGAAACAAGTCGAAAACGTTTTAATTTTAATACGCGTTATAAAAATCAAAAAATAGAGGGGCTATCGTATGGTGTTAATGCTAATTTTCTGTTCAACGAAACAGCTTCAGCGCTAATTTGGCAAAGTTATGACGAAGCCTATATTCCTTTGGATAGTTCCGTAACAAAAACTAGTGGAGATGTCTACAATATTGACCCTTTCATAACCTATGTGAATCCAAATAATGGTGACAAACATAATTTAAGAACTCGCTACATGAGAGTTATAAACGATAACGACACTAAAGATGACCCTGACGGTCAAGATAATGAGTCCTCCACCTATTATACTGAATACCAATATCAAAAAACTATAGAACCTCTTAGGCTTAATTGGACTAGCGGATTGATGAACGAATACGTTGATGCCGAAGCCGATTTGTTCAATGGAAAAAACTTCAGATTAAACAATGCTATTTTCACCCAATTGGATAAAAAGTTTGGAAATCGAATTAATTTATCCTTCGGAGCCAGGTACGAGCAATTTAAATTAGAAACTAGTGAACTGTATTTAATAGATGGTGACTCGATAAATTCATTCAAAGCAGCGAAACCTGTTTTCAGAGCAGGTGTAAATTACCAAATTGGTGAAGGTACTTTTTTGAGATCGTCAATAGGTCAAGGGTATAGATTTCCAAGTATTGCAGAATTATTTATTGAAACCGAGGTTTCAGGAGGAATATACGTGTTTCAAAATCCTGAGCTAAAGCCAGAAGAAGGATGGAGTTCAGAAATAGCCATAAAGCAGGGTTATCAAATAAGTGAATGGCAAGGATATATTGATGTAGCTGCCTTTATTATGGAATATGAAAACATGATGGAATTTAGCTTTGGACAGTGGCAAGAAGTTAGTAGTGAAAGTTTAGGCATTGGCTTTAAATCCATAAACATTGGTGACACAAAAATATCAGGTATCGAATTCTCAACTGCTGCTAGTGGTAAAATAAACAATACAGAAATCAACCTATTAGGTGGATACACTTACATTGATGCTATTCCAAAAAACCCTGAGAAACCATATGGAGAAGATATTTACGGTTTGGAACTAAACTACTACAATACCAGTTCGCTAGACTCCAACACCCTATTTCTAAAATATAGACACAAGCACATTGCCAAATTAGACATCGAATTTAAAAGAGAAAAAGTGTCTTTTGGTACAAGCTTTAGATACAACAGCTTCATGCAAAATATCGACTATATCTTTGTCTCCCCTATTTTTGAAACGGTAGTGCCTGGAATAGCTGAATCAAGAGAAAAATTAAAAAATGGCGACTTCATTGTTGATGCCAGGTTAATTTATCAACTTTCAAACGAACTATCTCTGTCATTAATCGCTAACAATCTACTAAACAGAGAATATCAAACCAGACCATCAAACATGATGCCTCCTCGTTCCCTTTCTGTAAAATTTAGTCTTAAGATATGAAAACAGTTGGTATAATCCCTGCCAGATACCAGTCCAGTAGATTTCCAGGAAAACCTCTAGCCGATATACTTGGCAAAAGCATGATTCAACGCGTGTATGAACAAGCTAAAAAATCAAGATTAGATGATGTATTTGTTGCGACTGATGATGAACGAATTGTACATGAAGTTCTATCATTTAAAGGTAAGGTAAAACTGACTTCTGATAAACACCTCAGCGGCACTGACAGATGTAAAGAAGTTTTTGAAGGGTTTTCAAATGACTTTGATGTTGTGGTAAATATTCAAGGTGATGAGCCTTTCATTGAAGCAGAACAGATCAACCAACTTATTGATACTTTTGAAAACGCCAATACGCAGATATCTACCCTAGCTCAGCGAATTGAAGAAGCTGAAGAACTACAAAATTACAATAAGCCAAAGGTTCTTTTTGATGAAAATGAAATGGCGGTTTCATTTGATAGAATCGTCAGTAGCCCATTCAAGGCGAATACTTTCTACAAACATATAGGACTGTATGCTTTTCGTTCTGATATACTGAAAGAAATATCTGAACTGAAGCCGTCTCCAAAAGAAATTGAGTTAAAATTAGAACAATGGCGATGGTTAGAAAATGGCTATAATATTACGGTTAAAATAACGCCTTTTGACACCTATTCGGTAGATACTAAAGAAGATTTGAAAAAAATTATTGAAAGATTTGGGTAGACTTATCGAAAATAATATTTTAGCAACACGATGAAAACAAACATTAACAAGCATATTTCAGATTTACTTTGCGAACATAACTGCGTGATTATCCCAGAGTTTGGCGGCTTTGTAGCCAACTACGAATCTGCTTTTATCGATAGTAGAACGAATCATATGTTTGCTCCAAAGAAGTCTATTGTTTTCAATAGAAGTCTTAAAAATAACGACGGACTACTTGTTAATGAAATTGCAGTTGGAGAAGGTCTAACCTTCAAACAAGCTAAAAAAGAACTGGACAAATACGTCCTTAATTTAAATGAATCTTTATCACTACATAAAAAGGTATTCATTGATGAGCTTGGAACATTATTGCTAACTTCTGAAAATAAAGTGTTGTTTGTTCAATCAAATTCAAGGAATCACTTGCTTGATAGTTATGGCTTTTCTACCATTCAATATCCAGCTATTCAGCGCACTTCTGTTCAAGAACGTTTTGAGGAGAAAATCAAACATATTGATAAAGCTCATTTACCAAGCAACAAAAAGCCTTGGCTTAGAGCAGCAGCAGTCCTCATTCCACTTTTGATGGTGAGTGCTTTAGGCATTTCTAATAAAGGCAAGATACACTCTGTCTATGCTAACCTATCCCCTTTTGGGTCGTCAAACTCAACAGTTGTGGAAGTGGCAGAAACTGTAACTACCCATTCATCTACATTCGATGTAGAAAGTCCAACCAACAACATTGAAGAGGCTGTATTATCTTTTTATGAAGCAAAGAATTCTATGACCACTGTTGTTGAAGAAGTAAATGAGGTTCCAAAACACTTCATTATTGCAGGGGCTTTTTCTTCTGAAAGAAATGCTAACAAAATGATTTCAAGCTTAAAGAAATCAAACTTTTCAACTTCCAAAATTGTAGGCAAAAGTAAGTCTGGACTTTACAGAGTATCTTATGATGGATTCGTAAATTCATCCGATGCAATTTTGGCTTTACGAGAAATTAAGAAGACCAACCCTAGCGCTTGGCTTCTTTCAACACACTAAACAATGTCTTCTAAAAAACCTTTACAAAGTTTAGCCACTCTTACAGAGATGGTTCTTCCTAACGATACCAATAATTTAGATAATTTAATGGGAGGTCGACTGCTCCATTGGATGGATATAGCAGCCGCTATTTCTGCACATCGCCATTGTGGCAGAATCGTAGTAACTGCTTCAGTCAATAACGTATCCTTTGAAAAACCAATTCCTAGAGGAAGTATTGTTACATTAGAAGCTAAAATTTCCAGAGCATTCAAATCCTCTATGGAAGTATTTGTAGATGTGTGGATGGAAAACCAATCGACTAAAGGCAGACAAAAATGCAATGAAGCCATTTATACATTTGTAGCTGTAGATCAATTAGGAAGTCCTATTGCTGTTCCATCTATCGCACCAGAATCTGAATTGGAAAAAGAACGCTTTGAAGGGGCTTTGAGAAGACGACAATTAAGTCTTATTTTATCGGGAAGAATGAAGCCAGAAGAAGCTTCTGAACTGAAAGCCTTATTTACTTAATAGGCGATAAATCTATTTCTTTCATACATTTAAAATGTCCTCTTGGGCATTTCGAATAGCCAATTTTTGAACAAGGGCGACAGCCTAGTTCTTTATTTTCTACAATTACTGACTCAGGGTCAGGAAGATAAGGAACCATCCCAAAAGGGGGTGCCGTATTGCCCCAAACAGAAAAAATCTTTTTCTTTAAAGCTGCTGAAATATGCATCATTCCTGTATCGTGTGATACTACAAATTCTGCCCCTTTCACCAATAATGCCGATTGGGTAAGCGATAATTCTCCACAAGCATTTAGTCCAAATTCCGTTTGACTTATAATTTCTCTACCACGTTCAGCATCCTCAGACCCACCAACCAAAACAAACTTTCGGTTTAGTTGCTTACACAATTCAATGAGTTTGAAGGTTGGTAGTATCTTAGTAGAGTGTTGCCCCCCAATAACTACAGCAACGAATGGGTCTTTTAATTGAAAGGCCTTTGGTAAAGATTCTGTCTCAGGAATAAAAAAATCTAAGCCCTGCATGTCGTTTTTTACGCCCAAATGCTCTACAGTAGCTATGTTTCTATCTACCATATGTATAGGAGGCATGAGGTTTATCTTAAAAGTTGTCAATAAAAACTTTCTAATATTCAATTTATTAACACTTGTAGACGGTAGCTTCAATGCCCGTTTTATTTTTAGAGTACGTAAGTTATGATGCAAATCCACCACAAAATCATAGCCTTCAGTTTGCAAAGGCTCTGTGCCATCCTCATAATGGCGAATCCTATCTATGTATGGATTATGGCATAGCCATTTTGCAAATGCCTTTTTTGTAAGGAAATGAACCTCAGCATTAAGCTGCTTTTTCAATACTCTAACAACAGGAGATGTCAATACAATATCACCAATAGAACTCAAGCGAATAACTAATATTTTCATTGGTTTAGACATCGTTCAAAGCTAAATAAATTATCCTAATTTTGCCCCCATGAATCTGATTGATACACATACCCATTTGTTTAGCAGTCAATTTGATGAAGACAGACATCAAGTTGTTCAAAATGCCATTGACAAAGGCGTAAGCAAAATGTTGCTCCCCAACATCAGTAGCGAAACCATTGATGCTATGCATAAACTATGTGCAGATTTCCCTTCACATTGCTTTCCAATGATGGGTCTTCACCCTTGCGATGTAAAGGAAAACTATTTGGAGGAATTGGAGATCATCAAAGCTCATTTAGACAAAGGAAAATATGTCGCGGTGGGCGAAATAGGCATCGATTTGTATTGGGACAAAAGTACTTTACACATTCAAAAAGAGGCGTTTCATCAACAACTCATGTGGGGAAAGAAGTACAATTTGCCAGTAGCCATTCACATACGAGAAAGTTTTGATGAGGTATTTGAAGTTATTGAAGAGGTGAATGACGACATGTTAAGAGGCGTTTTTCACTGCTTTACTGGCACCGTCGAACAAGGAAAAAAAGCCATAGAGCTAGGCTTTATGCTAGGGGTTGGAGGAGTAGCTACCTTCAAAAATAGCGGACTGGACAAGACTCTAAAAGAGTTTTCCTTAGAACATCTTATTTTGGAAACCGACAGTCCCTACCTCGCTCCTACACCACATAGAGGCAAGCGTAATGAAAGCTCATTTTTACCTTTAATGGCACAAAAACTGGCAGACATTCATGAGATTAACATAGAAGAAGTTGCCGAAAGGACCACTCACAATGCTAATACATTATTTAAATTATGACACATTTAAAATCTGTACTACTTATTTATACTGGCGGAACTATTGGCATGTACAAGTCAGGCAATGGCGGCCTCAAAGCCTTTGATTTAGAAAAACTTAAAAGTCAAATTCCTGAACTCAATAGCTTTGATATCAAAATACATACCACTAGCATTGACCCCCCTATTGATTCCTCAAACATGAATCAAGACGTATGGGTACAACTGGCTGAAATCATACAAAAAGAATATACCAAATTTGATGGCTTTGTAATCCTTCACGGCTCTGATACTATGGCATATACGGCATCTGTATTGAGCTTTATGCTCGAAAACCTACATAAACCTGTAGTACTAACAGGCGCACAACTGCCCATAGGTGTAAGACGAACGGATGCCAAAGAAAATATTATCTCATCCATAGAAATTGCAGCTGAAGGAAAAGTGCCTGAAGTTTGCGTTTACTTTGAATACCGACTACTGAGAGGAAACCGAAGTATAAAAATAAATGCCGAGCACTTCGAAGCTTTTAAAAGTCCCAACTTCATCCCCCTTGCAGAAGCTGGCTTACAAATAAAATACAACCCTATCAGTTACGACCATACTGACAAGGAATTTGCCGTTCATACCTCACTGTCCAATGACGTAATGATGCTAAAACTGTTCCCAAACATGAATAAAAATTTTATTCAAAGCACCCTTAGATTGCCTTACAAAGCTATTGTTCTAGAAACTTTTGGCTCAGGGAACGCTACTACTTCAGACTGGTTTATTGATGCTTTGAAAGAAGCCATAGAAAACAATAAAATCATTTTGAATATCAGTCAGTGCCTCTCCGGAAGCGTTAGCCAAGGATTATATGAAACCAGCTCAAAGCTAGAAGAGTTGGGAGTGGTTAGTGGTAAAGATATGACTACTGAAGCGGCATTAACCAAACTCATGTACTTAATTGGCGAAGGGTATCCAATTGAAAAGATTAAGGAACTTCTTCAAATTTCAATGAGGGGAGAACTCACCAATTAAATTTCATTTAGTAGATTTGCCAACCCTACTGGAAAGGTGGCCGAGTGGCTTAAGGCGCACGCTTGGAAAGCGTGTATACGGAAACGTATCGGGGGTTCGAATCCCTTCCTTTCCGCAATAGACAAAAGCACCCAAAAGGGTGTTTTTTCTATTTAAAGACCTAAAATAGAGTGGCACGAGCAAGGATGCTCGCGCCAACAATGGAAAAACCTTTTAAGTTATTTGAACAATCGATTAAAAAATTTCTGCAATAGGGGTGCAAAGAAAACAGAAGAAGCACCAATAATAGAATATATGATGAAACTAAAATCTTGACTTAGAACTATCTCATCTTGGTGAGTTAAATAATACAAGAACGAAAATAATTGATTAAAATCCAACATACTTGATTTTTTGAATCTAAGGACAAAAACACATTAAGCTTATTGGACGCAACATATGTATTTAGAGTGTATTTTTTTAAAAATTATTTATGTAGATTTGCGATACTTAAAATTTTAAATCAAATTAAAACAATATCAAAATGAAAAATCTCTTAGCACTTTTTATGCTGACTATTTCCCTTTCAATAGGCACAAGTCAGGTTTCATATGCTATTACTCAAGATGAAGTGGACACAACCGCCCAAGTTGAAGAAACTCAAACTGTTGAAGAAGAAGTTGTAGAAACAACTGCAACAGAAAGCGCTGAAGTCGCTGAAAACCCTTCTTTTCACCAAGTAATCAAACAAAAATTTATTGAAGGTGGTCCATCGTTCATGGGTATCGTTCTATTGTGTCTTATCTTAGGATTAGCACTATGTATTGAGCGTATCATCTACCTAAACAAAGCGACTACAAACGCTGATGAATTACTAAACGACATTGAAGGTGCATTATCTTCAGGAAACGTTGAAGGTGCTAAAGAGGTGTGCAGAAACACTGCTGGTCCTGTAGCAAGTATCTTCTACCAAGGTTTAGACCGTTCAGGTGAAGGTATTGATGTTGTAGAGAAATCAGTTGTAGCATACGGAAGTGTACAAATGGGATTATTAGAAAGAGGTCTTTCTTGGATTTCATTATTCATTGCCCTAGCACCTATGCTTGGTTTTATGGGTACTGTAATTGGTATGATTGGTGCCTTTGATGCTATTGAAGCAGCAGGTGATATCTCTCCATCTTTAGTTGCTGGAGGTATTAAAGTAGCACTTTTAACAACGGTATTCGGTCTTATCGTAGCGATGATACTTCAAATCTTTTACAACTACATCGTTGCTAAAATTGACAGCATCGTAAACACTATGGAAGATGCATCTATTTCTTTCGTAGACATTTTAGTGAAAAATAAAATCAAATAAAGCATGTCAGATTTTCTAATCAACGCTGGATTGATTCTTACCTACTTAATGATAGGCGTTGCTGCCCTTGCAGCCATCGTTTATCCGCTTATGTTCTTGGCAAAGAATCCGTCTAAAGGAAAAAACGCGCTGATGGGAGTGGGTGGATTGGTGCTTATTTGCATCCTTTCATACATTATCGCATCAGGAGATATTATGAACTTCCCTGGTTCTGAAAAGTTTGGAATGACTGAAGGCTCTACCAAAAGAGTGGGAATGGGTTTAATTACCTTTTACATCCTCTCTATTGGAGCTATTGTTGCAGTTCTTTATGCTGAACTAGGAAAACTATTTAAAAAGTAGAACTATGGCAAGAAGAGCAAAAGGCGCATCGGAAATCAATGCAGGCTCTATGGCCGATATTGCTTTCTTACTTCTTATCTTCTTTTTGGTAACTACTACCATGGATGTTGATACGGGCTTGGCTCGTAAGCTCCCTCCAATGCCTGAAGAAGAAATTGAACAAGACGATTCTCAAATAAAAGCCAAGAACATCTATGTAGTTCTTATCAACTCCAACAATCAGTTGCTGGTTGAAAATGAATTCCTAGATATTTCTCAGCTAAGAGCTGGGGCTAAAGCCTTTATTAACAATAAAGGTAGAGACCCAGAATCATCAGACAATCCACAAAAAGCCATAATATCATTACAAAATGATAGAGGTACTTCATACGAAACCTATATACAGGTGCAGAATGAATTGGCCGCAGCTTATCGTGAATTAAGAGATGCCAGTTCAATGAAAAAATTTGGCCTGATGTACAGCGATTTATCTAAGCGTCAACAAAAGGAAGTTAGAGAAGAATATCCTCAAAAGATTTCTGAAGCAGAACCTAAAAACATAGGAAAATAATTATGTCTAAGTTTAAAAAAGATAACAACAAAGATACTCCGGGTATCTCAACAGCATCCTTACCTGATATTGTTTTTATGCTGTTATTTTTCTTCATGGTAACAACTGTAATGCGTGAGACAACCATCATGGTAAAACAAAGCCTTCCGCAAGCCAGTGAAATCCAAAAATTAGAGAAAAAATCTTTAGTAAGCTACATTTACATAGGTAGTCCTGTTGAGCGAATGCAAACAACTTACGGTACTAAAGCCCGTATTCAATTGAACGATGCTTTTGCTACTGTGGATGACATCCCTCAATACATTACTGCAGAACGTGCTGCAAGAGATGAAAAAGAGGTGCCTTTCATGACAACTTCTATCAAAGTAGATAAAGACACTAAAATGGGAATCGTAACGGACGTAAAACAAGAACTCCGTAAGGCTAACGCACTCAAAATAAATTACTCTACGAGAAAAGCGGTACAATAAGATTTTCAAGAAAAAATTTAAGCCCTCTTTAGAGGGCTTTTTTTATACCTTTTTGAGAGAAATTTCTTTAAGCAAATACAATAACAGCCCCACAGAAAGCAAGGCTATCAATAGCATAGACGTTTGCCCCTGATTAACCCCTATGGTTTCAACATCTGCTGTAAGCCTTCCCTTTACAACCATATAAGATAGAATGACTGCTGCTGCATTATTTACAAAATGAGCTAGAATAGGAAGCCAAATAGAACCGCTCCAATAAAACAAATACCCCAAAAGACCACCGATTAAAAAGCGAGGGAGAAAACCTAGAAACTGTAAGTGCATAGCACTAAAAAGAAATGCGGTTATCCAAATACTCAAATGAATTTTCCCACTCCATTTTGATAACTCTTTTTGAATAACACCTCTGAAAAGCAATTCCTCTCCCAAAGCCGGAATTATGGCTATAATGACAATATTTACAGCTAATCCAAGAGCAGTATTAACAGACAAAAAGGCTTCAGTAATTGCCATAGCTTTAGCCTCAGCTGCTCTCATCCAAGCTTCTACCGACTCCAGAAAGGCAGGCAAATGCAATTGCTCATTCCAAAACGATAAACCATTTATTAAAGGCATAGCAAACAACATAATCACGACAGTTAACATCAGCTGTTGTCGGCTTACCGACTTAAAAGACAATGAATTGCCACTTAAATATGCAAAAAGAAAAGGCGGTGCAATAAAAATCCCCGCCGAACTCCACGCTTGTAAAAACTTCAATGAGAATATGGTCTCTTGACTCTGCAAATCGGTCAATGAAGAGGCTCCGAACAACAAAGAACCAGACATACCAATGAGGTTTGCCACAAAAAAACAGCTAAATATGAGAAGAAATAAGAGGATAAACTGCTTGGATAACGAATGTGATTGATAAATCCCTTTCAGCTTCATAGAAAATAATATTTAATTAGTTTTGCAAAAGATGAGTGTAAAGATAGGTAATATCGATTTAGGAGACTTCCCCTTACTGCTTGCTCCAATGGAAGACGTAAGTGATCCTCCCTTTCGAGCATTATGCAAAAAAAATGGTGCAGACGTTATGTTCACCGAGTTCATTTCTTCAGAGGGACTTATTAGAGATGCCGCCAAAAGCGTTCAAAAATTGGATTTCTTCGAATACGAACGTCCACTAGCCATTCAGATTTTCGGGCACGATATAGAGTCCATGAGAAAAACAACAACTATTTGTGAGGCTGCCGAACCCGACTTCATAGACATAAACTACGGTTGTCCAGTAAAAAAAGTAACTTGTAAAGGTGCGGGTGCAGGGATATTACAAGATATTCCTAAGATGGTGTCCATGACAAAAGAAATTGTGAATTCCACTCACCTGCCAGTAACCGTCAAAACACGCTTAGGATGGGACGACAATAGCAAACATATTGTTGAAGTCGCGGAACGCTTGCAAGACGTTGGCATAAAAGCCATTTCTATTCACGGACGTACACGAAAACAAATGTATAAAGGGGAAGCCGATTGGAGCCTAATTGCCGATGTGAAAAACAACAGTCGAATGCATATTCCTGTCATTGGAAATGGAGACGTCGATAGTCCAGAAGCAGCAAAGCTCAAAAAAGAAAAATACGGCATTGACGGCATAATGATTGGTCGTGCAGCCATTGGCTACCCATGGATTTTTAACGAAATAAAACACTATTTAAAGACTGGCGAACACCTAGAAAAGCCAACAATGGTGGACAGAATAAAAACGTGTAAAGAGCATTTGGAATTTTCATTAAAATGGAAAGGCCCTATACTAGGAGTAGTAGAAACTCGACGACACTACACCAATTATTTCAAACATATTCCAAACTTCAAAGATTACAGAATGCGATTGGTTACCACCCAAGAGCCTGAAGAACTTTTTGATATTTTGGATGAAATAAAAATGAAATTTGGCAGCTCCCAATTTAGTTAAATGAAAGAAACCAGAATAAATAAATACCTCAGCGAGGCAGGCTATTGCTCAAGAAGAGCTGCAGATAAACTCATCGAAGAAGGTAGAGTAACCATTAATGACGAAGTACCACTTATGGGCACTAAAATTGTAGAGGGTGATGTTGTAAAGGTAGATGGTAAAAGTGTTGTCAAAAAGGATGAAAAAGCCGTTTACTTGGTCTTAAACAAGCCAAGGGGCATTGTTTGCACCACCGACACTCGAGTAGAAAAAGATAATATTATTGACTTCATAAACTACCCAAAACGTATCTTCCCAATAGGCAGACTTGACAAAGCCAGTGAGGGACTGATATTGCTTACCAATGATGGCGATATCGTCAATAAAATACTGAGGGCTAGAAATAACCATGAGAAAGAATACATCGTTCAAGTAAACAAACCCATTGACATAGACTTTGTTAAAAAGATGAGTCAGGGGGTGCCAATATTAGATACTATTACTCGACCATGTAAAGTGGAGCAACTTAGCAGGGTGCGTTTCAAGATTATTCTTACTCAAGGACTAAATCGCCAGATACGCCGAATGTGCGAATACCTCGGCTATCACGTACAAGTACTAAAGCGGGTGCGAATAATGAATATTCATTTAGACTTGCCCAATGGAAAATACAGGGAAATGACAAAAGAAGAATTCAGAGAGCTCAATAATTTATTGGCTGACTCCTCTAAAACTATAGATAATTAAAGCAGCTGCTTACTCAGTTGCCTAGAAGGAATAATACTAGCTACACTTCCTATTAGCATTACAATAAAGCCAACCAATACTACATCTATAGCCTCTACAACTACTGGATAACTATCGACAACAAAAGACCCATTGCCCATCTTTACTATTCCAAAATATATTTGTACATAGGCTATCAGCAAACCAAATAGTAAACCAATTACAGCCCCTAAAGCAGTAGTCAAAAGTCCTTCATAGAAGAATATGTTTTTGATTAATAAACGGTTTGCCCCAAGATTAAAAAGCAGTTCAATATCCTTCTTTTTTTCAATCAACAACATGGTAAGCGAACCAATAATATTAAAAGTGGCAATGATTAAAATAAAGGTCAATATGAGAAAAACAGCTAGTTTTTCAGAACTCAGTATTTTGTAAAGAAAAGCATGTTGTTCAAATCGACTTTTCACCTCGAACTGACTGCCCAATATTTCTTGCAAATCAGCTTGAATACCGGCTATTTCCGAGTCACTACATTTTATCTCAAGCGAGGAAGACTGTCCCTTTCTGTTTAAAATTTCTCTGATAAATGATATTGGTGCAATAACATACTCGGCATCAAAATCAGATTGAATGCTAAACACTCCAACAGGCAAGATGCTTTTTTGAATAAAAGATTCTTCAGGGCGTAAAAGGTTATTTTTTTCTCGATCCGGAACATATACTTTCAGCTGCTCAAAAGCATTTCCTATACGCATAGACAAATAGTACGCCACCCCTTGTCCTACTATAGCTGTATTCTTCGACTCATAAACATACATGTATTCACCTGCAACAAGTAAGCTATCTATAGAATTGATATTTTTAAAATTATCATCAACACCCTTTAGTGTAGCGATGTATTCTTTTTCTTGATAACGCAAAAGCACCTTTTCCTCCAAAACTTCTGAATACAGAATATTATTTTCGTTGAGATAGGCCTTTGCCTCTTCAAAATCAGAAACTTTCCCTTCTAAAACGGATACTTTTATAGGCGGATCAAAAGAATTGTAAAGGGATAAAATAAGTTGTTCAAAGCCATTAAAAACAGACAAAATCAATACCAAAGCTGCAGTACCTACCGCTACGCCTATCATTGACGCTAGACTTACAAAATGAACAACATTTTTAGATTTTTTGGCGAACAAATACCGTTTAGCTATGTATAAGGCTACTCTCAATGCTATTCTTTTAGTAAATCTTCAATCTGCTGAGAGTAGTCAACCGAATCGTCTAAAAAGAATTTGAGCTCAGGAACTTTTCGCATTTGATTACGAATACGTTGCCCTAATTTTTTACGAATAGCATAGCCTTGCTTATTCATTCTTTCAAGCAAAGCGTCTTTATCATCTGTACCAAACACACTGATATATACTCTAGCAATAGACAAATCTGGCGATACACGCACTACAGTAACTGACACAAAAGAAGTGCCAATTAAATCCCTACCATGTAATTGTAAAATTTCAGATAAATCTTTCAGCAATTGTCTCGAAACCTTTTTCTGTCTTGTACTTTCCATAGAACAAAGATAAATTTTTAGAACCTTAAAAGAGCATTTTAATACATTTGCATAATGAAAGATTTTTTTAAAGTCTTACGATTTGCCAAGCCTTACTGGGTTTATGCCGTATTTAATATCGTCTTTAACATCCTAACGGTAATCTTTTCTTTGGTGTCCATTACCATGATAATTCCGTTTTTAGGCTTACTTTTTGGCACACAAGAAAAAGTATATGAAGCGCCGGAATTGGCTTTCAGTACTTCATCCATCAAAGAAAACTTCTATTTTCAAATCACACAAATTATAGAGACAAGAGGAGAAATTGATGCCTTATTGTTCATATGCCTTTTGGTATTGGTAATGTTTATGTTCCGAAATTTATTTAGGTATTTGGCACTATACTTTCTAACTCCAATACGAAATGGGGTAGTTAGAGATATGCGTAATGCCTTACACAAAAAGGTGCTGTCTTTACCACTTGGCTTTTATACCGAAAAAAGGAAGGGGGATATTATTGCCCGAATGACAACTGATTTAGTAGAAATTGAATGGTCTATAATGAGCTCATTGGAAATGATATTCAAAGACCCTTTGAATATTATAATCTTTTTAGCTACTCTAATCGTTATTAGTCCACAGCTCACTATTTTTGTAATTGTACTATTCCCTATTGCTGGTTTTTTAATTGCTCGAATTGGCAAAAGCCTCAAGAAATCATCAGATAGAGGACAAAATAAAATGGGCGAACTCCTCTCTATTATTGAAGAAAACATAAGAGGCTTACGCATCATTAAAGGCTTTCATGCTGAAGAAAAAATTCAAGAAAAATTTGAAGAAAACAGCGACGATTACCGCTATATAATGACCAAGCTGCTCCGTAAAAAAGATTTATCATCTCCAATGAGTGAATTTTTGAGTACCATTGTTCTAGTCTGTGTTATGTGGTTCGGCGGACAATTGGTATTAGGGGCCGACAATGTGTTATCGCCAGAAGCCTTTATCGGTTACATTGCTATATTTTCTCAAATCATTCCTCCTGCCAAGTCCTTTACCACAGCATTCTATTACCTCCAAAAAGGAAGCGCATCGGCAGAAAGAGTACTGAGTATTTTGGAAACGGACAATCCAATAAAAGAGCCAAAACAAGCTAAAGGAAAAAGTAATTTTGAGTCGAGCATAGCGTTCAAAAACGTGTCTTTTCAGTACGATAATCAAGCCGTTTTAAAGAATTTAAGCCTTGAAATAAAGAAAGGAAAAAGCATAGCCCTTGTGGGAGAATCAGGAAGTGGAAAATCTACCATTGCAGATTTACTATCACGATTTTACGATATTGAAAAGGGCGAAATATTAATCGACAACGTTAATATCAAAGACTATAAGCTGACCGACTTAAGAGGACTTATGGGCATTGTATCACAAGATTCTATTTTATTCAACGATAGCGTCTTTAATAACATTACACTTGGCAATGAGAATGCCAATAAAGAAGAAGTCATTGCTGCTGCAAAAGCCGCCAATGCCCACGACTTTATTATGGAGATGCCAAAAGGTTACGATAGCACTGTGGGCGAAAATGGAGCTAAACTTTCTGGGGGACAAAAACAACGCTTAAGTATAGCACGTGCCATTTATAAAAACCCACCTATTTTGATTTTGGATGAAGCCACCTCCTCTTTGGATACTGAATCTGAAAAACTAGTACAAGACGCACTTGGCAAACTCATGAAAACACGCACTTCATTGGTTATTGCTCACCGATTGTCTACAATTCAAAATGCCGATAATATCATACTCATTAAAAAGGGAGAAATTATAGAGCAAGGTACTCACGATGAACTAAGTCAAAAAAATGGAGCTTATAAGAGACTCATTGATTATCAAAATTTCAACTAATTTTTTTCCCTTTTCTTCTTATATTTGATGCACATTCAATATAAGCACAATTATGATAAGATTATTATTCCTTTTATGTCTTTCAAGCCTAGTAGCAACCGCTGAAAATGGTGACACTACATTTGTACAAGTCCATGACAATACCGATATGACATGGTACGGTCATTATAAAGACTGGGGAGAATTTCCTAATAGTGGCGAATCGTACAGAAAAGTGCTTATGCACTTCACTATGGGCTGTGCTTCTACTGGCTGTAGCGGATGGGACTATGACGTGCATATTCTATTGAGAAACCGTACAGGTGTATTGGATTCAAATATGGTCTTAGCCCCTTCATTTAAATTAAATAATGAAATTGTAGATTCCGCTACCTTCAGTTATTCTCCAACATTCACAAATAATTGGGATAGCGTAAATGGAACTACTTCCGTTGCTAACGACACAATGGTATTACTCTTATTTGAAGACCAAGACGATCCTTTTATAGTAACAGATACACAATATGTTTATGCCGCTGACTACTATAATCCAACATTTGATAGCCAAGGAGTAATCACTGACTCTACACTTATTGCTGCTGATACAACGCTATACCTTAACAACACCGTAACCTATAATGTCTTCGAAGTAATTGAAGATTTTGAGTTGGGTAGAGCCATCACGCCTTACGGTACGTATATGAACCCTGCCAATGGAAGTTATGGCACTAATGGTTATGACGAAAACTGGAAACACATCTTCACCTATGATGTTACAGACTTCCAACATTTACTAAAAGACTCTGTAGAAATTGACGCTTTTTATGCAGGGTGGAGCAGTGGTTTTAGCGTAAAGTTAGACTTTGAATTTATAGAAGGAACACCACCAAGAACACCTTTAAAACTATCCAATGTATATAAAAATGGTGCTTCAAGCTATGGCTATTCCAACTCCAATAGTTTTGAATCAACGCAGATGCCAGAGGCTAAAGTTGCTTTACTGCCCTCTGCTCAAGAATATAAATTACAGTTCGTTCCATCAGGCCACGGACAAGCAGGAGAGTTTACTTCGGGCGTTAGCTATACTGCTAAAGTAAACGGAAGTATCGTCGGAGGAAATACTATTTGGAAAGACGATTGCGGATTTAATGCCATTTGGCCACAAGGTGGAACATGGATTTTTGACCGTGCCAACTGGTGCCCTGGCGAGGCAGTGCCTATTTACAATCACGAAATCACCCCATATGTTGGTATGTCACTAGATTCCGTTGCCATTGACATTAATTTTAGCAACTACAACCCAAACGGAGATGCCTCTTACTCATGTGCTGTACACCTTTTTCAGTACACAGAGCCTAACTTCACCTTAGATGCTGAAGTCACTGATATTTTAGCCCCATCTAAGCAGGATGTCTATTCAAGATTTAACCCTATCTGTTCCAATCCAATTATTAAAATTAGAAACTCAGGAAAAGATATTCTAACTTCTGTAGATATTCGATACGGTGTAAAAGGTGGCACAATGCAAACTTACCAATGGACAGGTAGCCTTAAGTTTATGGAAGAGGAAGAAGTAACACTTGACCCAATGATTCATGATGGAAATGAAAATAAATTCATCGTTACTTTATCAAACCCTAATGGCACAACAGATTTGCATAGCGACAACGACACTATGGAATCAGAGTTTGAAGACTTACCCGTTTATAAGCCGTCATTCTTAGTGCGATTAAAAACCAACAATTATGGTAGCCAAAGCTCTTGGACAATTAAAAACAGTAATAATGAAGTCGTTTATTCACGTGATAACTGTGCCAACAACACCCTCTACAACGATACTGTTACCTTAGGAAATGGCTGTTACACCTTTAGAATAGATGATACCGGTGGCGATGGGCTCGACTTTTGGTACTGGGACAATGTTGGTCAACCTGATGGTAGTGGTTTTATAAATTTCATGTACTACGATACCATTTCAGTATTTCGTTCATTTAACAAAGACTTTGGCTCAGCTATAGTGCATTCGTTTAGAGTAACAAATGGCGTATCCATAGATAATCACACAATGATAAACTTTAACATCTACCCTTCTGTAAGTGAAGGAACAGTATTTATTGAAAGAGATGATGCCTCAACAAGAATACCTACAACTGTTGAAGTCTATTCTGTAAACG
Source organism: Flavobacteriales bacterium (assembly GCA_016779935.1). NCBI lineage: Bacteria > Pseudomonadati > Bacteroidota > Flavobacteriia > Flavobacteriales > Flavobacteriales bacterium. The sequence goes on along the minus strand of JADHMQ010000002.1, from coordinate 45,792 downwards.
GACAAAAAATAGTTGAAGAAAAATGGGGAGAAAATACCCAGAAGAAGGCCCTTCATTTAGATACTCTTTCAAATGGTATTTATGTTGTTAAAGTGCAAAGTGGAGATATCATTAACACTCAGAAAATTGTCTTAAACCGATAGTCGATATTAATTTTAAGATAAGTTAAACTTATATTAACGGTGTTTTTATATTTTTACGCTGATGACTAAACCCTCTTATTGTAATAGCTTAACAAGATACAGCCGCTCAAGAACAAGAGAAGTGATGGTAGGAAATGTGGGTGTTGGAGGTGACAACCCTATACGCATACAGTCCATGACCACGACCGATACTATGGACACTCAAGCAACTGTAGAGCAAAGTATTCGAATGATAGAAGCAGGTTGTGAAATTGTGAGAATCACTGCTCCTTCTAAAAAAGATGCCGAGAACCTTCAAAATATAAAAGACGAATTAAGAGCTAGAGGCTATGATACCCCTTTGGTTGCCGATATACACTTTACCCCAAACGCTGCCGAAATAGCGGCTCGAATAGTCGAAAAGGTAAGAGTAAACCCTGGCAACTACGCCGATAAGAAAAAGTTTGAAGAGTTAGAATATACTGATGAAACATATCAGCAAGAACTTCAACGCATCAAAGAACGTTTCGTTCCATTAGTCAGAATTTGTAAGGAAGAAGGTACTGCTTTGCGAATAGGCACCAATCACGGCTCGCTTTCCGATAGGATTTTAGGGCGTTATGGCGACACTCCACTAGGCATGGTAGAATCTGCCTTAGAGTTTTTGCGTATTTGTCAAGAAGAAGACTACCACAACATCATCCTTTCCATGAAGGCAAGCAACACCCAAGTGATGGTGCAAGCCTATCGCCTTTTGATTGCAAAGATGAAGGAGGAAAATATGAATTACCCCTTACATTTGGGTGTAACCGAAGCCGGTGAGGGCGAAGACGGACGTATTAAATCTGCTGTAGGTATTGGTACACTTTTAGAAGATGGCATTGGCGACACGGTTCGTGTATCACTAACAGAAGAGCCTGAATATGAAATCCCAGTAGCAAGAGAATTAGTAAAGCGTTACGGCACCAGAAAGAAACACCAAAACATAAAAGCCATTACAAGCTACCCTATAGATAGCTATAACTACGTCCGAAGGGAAAGCAATAAAGTCTTAAACATTGGCGAAAAGCAAGTGCCTATTGTTATGGCTGATTTTTCACTCAAGAAAAAACTAAGTCCAGCTTCCTTTTTTGCCTTAGGCTACCGCTATTCTGTGCCGACAGACAAATGGAACATTGGCGATATGGCATGCGATTATGTCTTTTTGGGCGATGAAGAAATTGACTTCAACATTCCAGGAACATTAGGCGTCGTTTACCATTACGACACTTGGCTAAAGCACCAAAATGAAGACAGAGTTTATCCTTTTCTAACTCACAAACAGTATTTAGAAAAAGACACTTTTTCGGAACAACTGAATATTATTTATGCTTGCTTACCTGACCTCAGCGCTGAACTTATCAATGCTCTGAAAAGCGACCCTACTGCTGTTTTACTTATTGACAGCTGGAACGCTCACGGCATGGCAGAACAAAGGCGTTTGTTCGTTGAGCTCATGAATGAAAAATGCAACGTTCCGGTTATTATCGGTCGTGCCTACGGCAACCTCAAAGAGGAAGAGTTGCAACTGCATGCTGCAACCGATATGGGAGCTTTATTACTTGATGGCCTAGGCGATGGTATATTCATTGCTGCTGAAAACTGCGGCTCTGACCAAACCGTTAATCAAACGGCTTTTGGCATACTACAAGCCACACGAACGCGTATCTCCAAAACCGAATACATCTCTTGCCCGTCCTGTGGACGTACACTCTTTGATTTGCAAGAAACAACGGCCAAAATTCGTGCCAAAACCAACCACCTCAAAGGGTTAAAAATTGGTATAATGGGTTGCATCGTTAATGGACCTGGTGAAATGGCCGATGCCGACTACGGATATGTTGGTACAGGTGTAGGAAAAATTACCCTCTACAAAGAAAAAGAAGTGGTGCAACGCAACATTCCTGAAGACCAAGCCGTGGATGCCCTCATTGACCTTATCAAAACCTATGGCGATTGGGTTGAGCCTAAGTAATTTGAAGGCGTAAGAAACCATCTCTTTTTTAAAAAAGTTTACAATTTTTTGTTGAATTAACTTTTTAACTTGGTGATAATTGTTAAACTTAAAGACTCTTTGCTATTGAAAAAACGCTACTCTTCGTATTACTTTTTGTTGGACATCCACAAAGTCAAAAACTATTGAAACTATAATCCTAGCCCCACAAAGGTGTTGGGTAAACGCCCTTTTCGATTTGTTCGGCAATGGCAGCAACTGCCATAGGCTTGTCTTCTTTGTAGGTAACACCAAACCAAGTATCAGTAGTAGGAATTACCCTTACTGCCATAGTACCATTATTGATTAAATCGGTTACTATATTTGGAATGTAATACTCTGCCTTAGGGTCTTGTGAATGTACTTTCATGAAGGTATGTAAGCCATTTTCAATGTGCTCAAATATGGAAGGGTGAAAACCCCAATAGTTCATAGACACACTGGCTTTGGGGTTAAGTTCTGCTCCACCCTCTTCACCTAAATTATACTCTACCTTACCATTAACATTGGCAATTTTGGTGCGTTCAATCACTTCAATAAGTTCGTTATTGGCGTTTACTTCGCACACCCCTCGGTTTACTGTACCATGCTCTGATAGGGTATTTTCCAAAACATAACCTAACATAGACATTACCGATGGCGAGCAATCATTACTTAGAAAATCAGCCATTATTTTAAAGGAGTTGGCTCCGTAATAATCATCGGCATTGATAACTGCAAAAGGCTCATTAATACATTCCTTTGCAACCAATACAGCATGGGACGTTCCCCATGGCTTTTGACGTTCTACCAAATCAACCCCTTCTAATTCGACTTGTACAGGCTGATAAGCATAAGCGATTTCAATCATACTTTCGAACTTAGCAAAACGGGAACGAAAGGCTTCATCAAATTCTTTACGAATAACAAATACAATTTTTCCGAAACCAGACTGTATAGCGTCATAAATAGAATATTCTATGATGGGTTCTTCATTCGGTCCTATACCATCAATTTGCTTGAGTCCACCATATCGGCTTCCCATTCCTGCGGCTAATATTAAAAGTGCTGGTTTCATATAAAAAGGTTAATTTTTTGCGAAAATATATAATAAATCAAACCTAAAAGACTTTATCTCTAAAATTCAACAGAAATGGATTGAATCTCAATACGCCTTTCTCTTGATGCCTTTATGCTGTAAACCGAATTACGCCTGTCATTCGGATTGTCACTCACCTCCATATTGACTTGGGTTTCGCCCAAAGGCAACTCTACGAGGGTCAGTTTTCCGCTTTCTAAATAAGGTAAAAGCACCTCCTCGTTGTAGGCTCTTAAGTAGTTTTCTACACTAGAAATACGTCGTTTTGCCAATAGAGTGTTGTAATCGCTATCAGTCAGTGGTGAGGTAAAGCCCTTTAGTTTAAGGTCAATGCTAGCACCCAATGCCATAGCCTCTTGCAGTTGTTGGGCAAATGCTTGCAGTTGTGCCATACCTTGATTAACGCTTTGGTCAAAAAAGGTGCGCATTTGTCTTTCCGCCTGATTTTTTGCTGTACCTCCCAAAACGGAAGCAAATCGCTTGACGTATTCTTCCTTTAGGCTAACAAAAGAATCATAAGCATCGGTATAAGAAAGAGTTGTTGTAGTGTCTCTAGTATTTGGATTAGGTTCATCGTTATGGAAATACAAACTCAAAGGCAAGTTAAGACGCATAGCAGTGGCTAGGCTGTCTATTTTTATACAAACGCATTCTTCTGTTTTTTCAAAGGCATAAATATCATTACAACAGCTTTCGTAGCTAAGGGTTTGTGAGCCGGTTCGGTTAGAAGAAAAATACCCCAACAAAGGGCTGTCCAATCGTGAGCTATAGTACAAATCGTTGGCACTGCTGTTTAGCGGTTTTCCAACATTTGATACTAAACCCCAATTTTCTTCCCAAGGTGTTTGGAAAATATCAAAGCCTCCCAAACCAGGATGAAAATCAGAACTAAAATACAATACCCTTTCTGTCGAATGGTAAAATGGCGTTACTTCCTTGCCTACTGTATTAATGCCATTACCTAAGTGTTGAGGACTGCCTTGCATTGGTATAAACCAAATGTCCAAATCGCCTTCTCCTCCTCTTCTGTCCGATGAGATAAAAAGCCCTTCAACGCCTTCCCACAACGCCCATTGCGGATGGGTATTTTTGGCATTCGTAGTGTTAAAGCGTTCGTCCATTAGCTGAGGTGTTTGCCACAAACCATCTTTTAAAATGCTCTTGTATAAATAGCATTGTATCTCATTTTTTTCATTCTTACACTTGGTAAAAAAGGCTTCAGTACCATCAGGATTTAAAGATAAATTAGCAATATGATAATCCAAATCGTTGAAGACATTGAAGGCTTTTGCAATCCCTCCTTTGTCGGCAATCATCAGTTTAGAACGGTGTCCAATATATAGCTCATTTGCAAGTCCGTCATCTTTTTCCATTGATGAAAAATACAAATGCCCCTTGTCGTCTGTAAAGGGTGCAAAATCAGATACTGAAGAGTTTACCTTATCGTCCAAATGTTCTACACTTACCTCATCCTTATCTTTCATGAATTGTGCTAACTCACTGCCTTTGAGTTCCATCAAGCCTTTTCTGTACCAATAATCAGATGGATAGGGATGTTCATCCAAAAAAGTTTGAAGGTAGGTAGAAGCCTCCTCATAACTGCCTATATTTTTATGTAACATCCCTAAATACAAAAGAATGTTGGGGTACTTAGCATCTTGCTTTAAAGCCTCTGCCTTTTGAAAATACCTAATGGCTTTGGAATACTGATGGGTGAGGTGATAGCTTTCTGCTAAAGGGTGCCACAAACTGCTTAATGTACTGTCCTTTTCCAAGGCTAATTCGTAAAAGTATATAGTAGAAAAGTAGTCCTTGAGCTCAAAATAATAATTGCCTTCGTTAACCAAAGCGGACTTGTTTTGTCCGAAAGAAAACGTTGCCATTAGGCAAAAGAGGTATGTAAATAATTGGTGTTTCATAAGAAGGTTGGACACGTTTTGTACGATGGTCGAGGCATCGAAGATTTTATAATATGTCTAAACGAAAGTTCCCAAGCACCTAATGAGTTACTTGCTGGCACTAGGTCCGATACGTTCCAGTCGTAAGAAAATGCTAAATGACTGCTTTGCCAATTAATACCAACTAATAAGCCCACCGCATCACCGAAGCGGTAGAAACTACCGGCTTCTAATTTTATATCTTGGAAGTAATATTCGCTGATATCAAATGTAAGCTTCGAGCCTATCATAGATTGTGCTTGTTTGCTTTGCAAAGCATAATAGAAAAAAGGCTCTAAGGACCATTCAGTGTTAAGGGGTTTCTGTAGAACGGTACTTATCTGATGCTTTACCGCTAGCAAATCCTCATTGGAATAAAACGAACGGTTAGGCTTATTTATATGGGCCAATGAATAGCCGAGTTTAAGTTCTGAATCAGAAATGTAAAGGGTGTTATTTATGCCAAGTCCTATGTCCATAAAGCTCTTACTTAAAGAGGGGATTTGTTCGCCAGAATCCAGAAAGTACAATTCAGAGTAATCAATATTCTGTTGAGCAAATCCAAGTTGTAAACCAAAGCTCCAGCGTTCTACAAAACGTGCTGCTGATATGGATAATTGTGTTAGTGATAAATTTGAACTCCCGGACTGATCCCTTAACAATTGGGCTCCAAAGCCCCACGATTTAAAAGGCATATCGAAAGCCACAGATGTACTGTTAAAAGGAATACTTACACTTGCCCATTGCTCACGTTGATGAGCTGTTATTCTGTAATCGCCATCAAACAGACCAGTATTAGCAGGGTTTAGGTAAAAGGGGTTATTGTACCACTGACTAAATTGGATATCTTGAGTAAAGCCAAGAAATGGACACAAAAGAAGTATGTAAATCCAATTTTTCATCTAATAAGCGAAATGTTTCCTTTCTTAAAAAATTGCTTCTCTCCACCAACGCATCCAATAGTTAAATGATAATCAAACACGGAAGTAGGCTGTAATTCTCCTTTAAAATAACCGTCCCAACTGTCGTCTTTTTGTGTTGTAAAAAACACCTTTTGACCCCATCTGTTAAAGACATTTAATTCAAATTCTCGGATAATATTAAGCTCATCTTTAATTCTATATCTATCGTTTAACAGGTCACCGTTTGGCGTGAAGGCATTTGGAATAATGATGTTTTTGTCCGAACAGCAGTCGTCAGAAAGAGCGACATCAATGGCTCCAGTTTTCACACAATCGTCTTTGGTAGCCCTTAAATAATAGGTACCATGTGAAGAAACCAAAAAGCTATCTTGTTCAACAGTAGTGCTAAAATCTGCACTGGTTGACCAGCTTAGTTCCGTTGAATCACCTACAAATGCCTTAAGATAAATGGGCAAGCCACATATTTCAGCCTGAGGGTTATATACCAAATCAACATCATCTACTCTTATTAACTGCCTAATACTATCAAAGCAGTTTTCGTACTGACCAATTAAATAATATTCGGTGGTAGTGCTTGGTGAAGCAGTAGTTGAAACGTCAAAGCTATTTTCTAATCCGCTTGCTGGAAACCATTGGTATTCAAAATCTGCCAGAGTAGTAGGGTTTAATAATACGCTATCGTCTTTACAAATGAATAAATCGCTTTGCTCTGAAAATTCATTTTTATCTATTGTAATGTTTTTCTTTAAAGTGTCTGTAAGGTTACAAGAAGTCGGGTCATTTGTAACAAGTGTAACTTCATAAACTCCCTCAGCTGTATAGGTATGTACAGGCGTTGTTTCAGTTGAGGTATTACCATCGCCAAAGTCCCATGAGTAAGAATTATTATCACCAATACTTAGGTTTTCAAAAGGAACCTCCCAGTCACAAGTTAGTGAGGGTGCAAAGAAGTTTGCAATAGTCAATGGGAAATCTGGATCAAACTTAAAGACAGCATTATTACAACTTGCTCCATTGGTTGATGAATAGGCTCCTTCAGTAGTAGGAAAATCGGAAAATCCACCACAGCCAGCACATACAGATTGATAGACCGTTCCTTTTTTATCGAATCGACTGGTTCCGCCGTCTACGTGTTCTTCAGCTTGGTCGCCACCAAAAAATGAAGCATAGGATAAGGTGTTTGCGTTATCTTCAAAAATAATTAGGTAAAAATCACTGCCATCCGTTTCCGATTGAAAGGCGTCAAAAGTGGTAACTAAATCCAAAGTGTTGCCGCCAGGACCTAAGTTATCGGCACCATTTGTAGCTCCTCCCCATCCGGAACAATAAATTCGGTTACAAGCATCTACCAAAAAGGCTGTTGGCGAGATGTCTATTCCACCACTACCCGAGCCAAATACAGTAGAAAACTCTAAGGATGAAAGCTCTGAATTTAATTTACAGACAAACTGCCCACTATTCGGTTGTGAAAATACAGCATTGAAAACAAGAGTATTATTGGGGGCTAAAGTTTGACCAAAAAGATAGACATCTCCATCATTATCCAATTCTATAAAATACGATTGGTCGTATTGGTCAGAACCAAAAAAGGTAGAGTTTATAATATCATCTCCATCATTAGAAAAATGTGTAACAAAAGCATCTACACCACCTCCTAAATAATCGGGAGCATATGCCGTAGCAGAGGTGTTTAGATTTGCTGACGATGTTCCACCAGCAGCATAGATATTATTGTTATTGTCAAAAGCTAACGAATAGAGGGCATCATCACTAGTTCCGCCCCAATAGGAGCTCCATAAAATATTTTCTAGGGACTTGTCCATTTTCACTAATACTCCATCTTGTCCGCCATTATTAGCCGGTTGAATTAAACTATTCACAATAGGAAAGTCATTGGAAAAGGTAGAGGAAGCGATATAGCAATTTCCTTCACTATCAATATCTATTTCTCCTCGCATTTGGTCGGCATAGTTGTAACGTAAAGTTAAAGAGCTGTTGAAGCCATCGTTGTCAGTCCCTCCCAAAAAAGTTGAGGATAAGAGCTCTGTCCCATCAGCACTTAGGCGGCTTACATAAATATCACAGCCATTTGAGTAGTTAACTCCTACTCCATTTACTGCTAAAAAAGGTCCTCCGTTAAAAGTGTTATCAAAAGCATTTGCCGTAACAGGAAAGTCTGAAGAGCCAGTAGTTCCTAAGACAAACAACTCTTCTTCATATACTATTAGGCTATGAGGTACCTCATCACCTGCCCCACCTAAATAGGTAGAGTATATTAAAAATGAACCCGTTGTGTCATACTTGGTCAATACCACATCGTTGCCTACAACTCCGCCATTGTATGCTGTTTGGTATGCACCAACTGTTATGGGATAGCCAATGTCATAAGCGGTCCCTCCTGCATATAAAAACCCATAATCATCATAGGTTGCGGTATAACCAAAGTTGCTGGCTACCGAACCAGAATAGGATGAGAATATCATTTCAGGATCAATAATTAACTCATAATTGGTATTGTACCCTTTTGGGAAATCAAAAGAGAGTTTTTTGTTTTTCAATATAAAATGACACTCCACATCTATTTTTTCATTATCAATCCATTGATAGGCGTAGGGTCGCTCTTCTGTAATAAGGTTTAAAGAGGTAAAAAGGTGTAAACGGCCTTCTCTTAACTCAATTTGGTCAATGCCGTCCAACCTCATTTTTATGTCAGTTGGGTCAGCATTGGGCTGTACTATCCAATCGTATTTTAGCCCATCTCCATAGGTATAAATGGTGTAATCTATTCCATCATACAAGTTGTTGTAGGTTACTTTTTGATGCTTTTTTAAGTTCGATACCTTTTGCCGATTTGTAAAGTAATTGTGTTCTCCTTCTAGAGGCTTGGAATATGATATTACTGGCGTATTAGCTTTTAAAAAATTCCAACGGTAAGCATGAGCAGAAAGGCTGTCACTTTGGGGCTTGGCTTCATGTTGATGAGTGAAAAATGAAGCGTCTACAAAATTAAAGGTCAAGGCTTTTTCTTCTAAAAATAATGCTCCATTTGCGATGTCTATTTTTGATTCAAACGGAATATCCCATTGCCCTTTATTTTCAATAAAAAAAAGGTTTTGAGCTATGGATGCCCAAGAGTAGAAAAGTAAGCCTATTAATATCCCCCTCATAGGGGTAAAGATAATGAATCTATGGGACTAAAAATCGGAAGGAATTTCAACTAGTATATTCATTAAGCTGTCCTTAATACTATCGAATTCCGCTCTATTTTCTTTTTTAACCGGTTTTGAAGGGGGTAGTTTTTGCTTGTATGGGTCAACTTGTCTACCATTTTTCCAAAAACGGTAACACACGTGCGGACCTGTTGCTAGTCCAGTACTTCCCACATAGCCAATTACATCGCCTTGCTTGACATACACTCCTGGTCGAATACCAGATTTTATTTTTGACATATGCAGGTACTGAGTTGTATAGGTACTATTATGGCGAATTTTTACATAGTTACCATTGTTTCTTTTGTACCTAGCATGTGTAACCGTACCATTAGCTGTTGATAAAATTGGCGTTCCAGTAGGTGCTGCATAATCCGTTCCCAAATGTGCTTTTACTCTTCCCGTTACGGGGTGCTTTCTACGTTTGCTATAGCTTGAGCTTATTCGGGAGAAGTTTAATGGTGCTCGTAAAAAGGCTTTGCGTAAAGCTCCTCCTTCGTCATCAAAATAATCGCCATAGTTTTCTTCCTCTTCAAAGTAAAAAGCATAAAAATCTTCGTTAGCATGGTTAAATAAAGCGGCATAGACTCGCCCTATTCCTATAAATTCATCTTCTACAAAGCGTTCTTCATAAATTATCTTGAAGTAATCGCCTTTTTGTATCCTAAAGAAATCTATTGTCCATGCGTATATTCCTGACAGCTCCATCACTAAAGCTGGACTCATGTTATTATTTACTAAAGCATTCCACAAAGACGACTCTATTTTACCGCTTGACTTTTTTATTCTAACTTCAATTTCTTTTTGTCCAGTATAAACTTTGATAGTATCTCTGATATCAAAAACCACATAGTCAGTACTCGATGTTTCATAAATAAAGTACTTAGCTTTTTGAATAGAATCGTCAGAACATATTACAGTATAATTTTCACCCACTTTGGCTTTTCTAAAATCAAAAATGCCTTTTGATGCTCTTACAATTTTATCAATTGTTCCATGATTGATATGGTTAAGGTAAAGTATAGCTCCAAGTGTTTGACCAGCCTCAACCTGACCCTTTACTACTTTAAAGGTATCTACACAAATTCCGTATTCGAAAGTGCTTGGAGTGGGGGGGGCTGATTCTATAGAATTGCAAGAAGAAAACACTATTAAAATACAGGCTATAATTCCAAATAAACCTAGTTTAATATGTGTTTTTGTCATTCTAGTTTTTAACTTTCGCTGAGGGCTTTTACTACCCATTGCCTTCCCCAATTATTCATTTCCTCCTCGGTCCACAACTCTGGGAAGAATATTCGCTTTTGAAAACGTGGCGGCAAATATTTTTGCCAATTCGTTCCTCCTGTTGCATCAATGTCTTCTTTGCCTGAGGATAAATACCTAACGGCAGACTTATAGTGAACCAAAGGCCAGTTAACATTAACGTTCAAATCTAATAAACGAAGTTGATGTATCAAATCTTCTTTCTGCTGTTCTTCAACACTCAATTGTTGATATTTAGCCATTAAATTTTTGTCCTTGAACTGATGGGCTCTTTCAATAAATTGAGCCATGTATTTTTTCTCAAAATTCTCAAGCATCAAGGTCTTCTTGCCTGTTTTAACATCAATAGCTCCATCTTTCCAGTAGAAGTGTTGAGCCATTTCTTCAATACTAGCGTCTTTTAGTTTTTCACGCTGTTCTTTGTCTGTGAGGTTAATAAGGTAAGAACAGGAGATTTCAATTAATCGGTATTGGGCAGATTGGAAACCACTAGATGGTAAGAGAGACATTCTAAATTTTAGAAATTGTTCTTTCTCCATTCCATTGACCATAATGCCAAATGAACTAGTAAGGACTTCAAAATAACTATTTATTCGTTTTAACCTTTCAACAAAAAAGTCTGAAGACAGGCTATCGTTCCACCCCATATCTCTTCCTTCATCGGACATTTTCTTGCCATTATTGGAAATTTGTTCTAATTCTAAGAGAGCAAGCTTAAAGTATAGCTCCGTAATTTGATGATAAATGATAAATATTTGTTCATCAGGGAAGTCTGTCTTTGGGTGCTGCAGACTTAGTAGAGTGTCAACATAGGTGTAGTCCCAATAGTGTAAGGGGTTGGCATATAATAAGCCATCTAAATATGCCGGTAAATCTTGACCTATTGAAGCGTACTTCTTATCTAATTTCTCTAACTTTTCTTTAATCTCTTTTGTCAATTCCATAGGTCGTTATTTTTTATGCATATCTATCAATATAATAGGTCTTGTGGTATGTTTGAAATCATACTACGATATTAACGATTTTCTTTGGGACTATTATCACCCTCTTTGGGCTTTTACCTTCTAAATATTGGATCGTTTTCTCAAATGAGAGCACGGCTTTTTCGATATCGTCCTTGCTTAAGTCTGCCGATAAATCCATAGTAAAACGCATTTTGCCGTTGAAAGATACTGGATAGGTAAAGGCGTCTTCTTGTAAGTGCTTTTCATCAAACTGTGGCCATTTTGCTAAGGTAACTGAGTTCGTATTTCCTAGTTTTTGCCACATCTCTTCGGCGAAATGTGGTGCGTATGGCGAAATTAAAACTACTAATTCCGAAACGATTGTTTTGTTTTTACTTTTTAAATCGTTGAGTTCATTAACGGCAATCATTAAGGTACTCACCACCGTATTAAAAGAATGCCTTTCTATATCTTCTGTCACTTTTTTGATGCATTTATGCAATGCTTTAAATTCTTCCTTGTTTGGCTCGGAGTGTTCTATGTCAAAATTGTTGTCTTCGTCGTGTACTAATCGCCAAAATTTTCTTAAGAAATTATGAACGCCATTGATGCCTTTTGTATCCCAAGGCTTGAATTGTTCCAAAGGCCCTAAAAACATTTCATACATCCTTAATGTGTCGGCTCCAAATTTTTCGACCAAATCGTCTGGGGTCTGAACATTATATTTTGATTTAGACATTTTTTCAACTTCAAAACCACAGAGGTATTCTCCATTATCACTGAGGATGAATTCGGCATCTTTAAATTCTTCTCTCCAGCTTTTGAACGCTTCAACATCCAAAACATCATTATTCACTAAGTTGATGTCAACGTGTAGTCGGCTGCATTTGTGCTCTTTTCGCTTGTCAAAACTTACGAATGTATTGGTATCATTTATTCTGTAAACAAAATTGGAACGTCCCAATATCATTCCTTGATTGATCATTTTCTTGAATGGTTCATCAAAGCCAATAAAGCCTCTATCGCACAAGAATTTCGTCCAAAAGCGTGAATACAACAAATGACCAACGGCATGTTCTGCTCCGCCTATATAAAGGTCTACTTGCCCCCAGTAATCTGCTTTTTCTTTGGACACAAATGCCTCCTCATTATGGGGGTCCATATACCTTAAGAAATACCAGGATGAACCTGCCCAACCTGGCATAGTATTGTATTCCATTCGTTCTCCATGAAAAATATTCCAATCCTCCTTATTTGCTCTTGCTAAAGGGGGCTCCCCCTGTTCTGTCGGTAAGTATTTATCTACTGGAGGTAATTCAATACAGTCGTTGGTGGGTGTGGCTTTAGCGATACCACCGTCATAATAAATTGGAAAAGGCTCACCCCAATAGCGTTGTCTACTAAAAATAGCATCTCTTAGCCTGTAATTGATTTTTCCTTCTCCTATGCCTTTTTCTTCTAAGGATTCTACGACTTTTTGAATAGCTTCTTTGGAGCTTAGTCCTGATAAAAAATCTGAATGATCAATGATGGCGGACTTATCTTCATTTGCTCCTTCACTGATGTCTGTATCTTTAAAAATGTTTTTTATCTCAATACCAAAAAGAGTGGCAAAGTTCCAGTCTCTTTGGTCGCCACAAGGTACAGCCATAACCGCTCCAGTTCCGTAAGAAGCCAGAACATAATCGCCAATCCAAATAGGAACCCTTTCATTGGTAAATGGATGTATTGCATAAGCTCCTGTAAATGCACCTGTGACAGTTTTGACGTCTGCTTGTCTATCTCTTTCCGATTTCAATGCCGCTAAATGACAGTACTTTTCAATTTCTTCTTTATGTTCAGCAGTCGTAATTTTTCTCACCAGCTCATGCTCAGGAGCTAAAACCATAAAGGTCACTCCAAAAATAGTATCTGGACGAGTAGTAAAAACCTCTATTTGTTGTTCTGTTCCTTCTACGCTGAATGATACTGATGCCCCTTTTGATTTACCTATCCAGTTGCGTTGAATTTCCTTTATAGAATCGCTCCAATCTAATGTATCTAAATCCGTCAATAAGCGTTCGGCATAAGCGGTAATTCGCATAGACCATTGCTTCATTAGTTTTTGCTCTACAGGGAAATTACCTCTCTCTGAGCGGCCATCTTTTACCTCATCATTTGCAAGTACAGTCCCCAGTCCTTCGCACCAATTTACCCATGTTTCCGATAAAAATGTAAGGCGGTATTTTTGTAAAATCTCTTCTTTTTCTTGCTCAGAAAAAGCGTGCCATTGCTCAGCCGTAAACTGTGGTGTATCTTCATCGCAAGCGGCATTAACTTCTTCATTACCACTGTCAAAAAAGGAACGAATTAGTTCATCTATTGGTTTAGCCTTATGCTGAATGTTACAGTAATAGGAATCGAATAACTGCTTAAATATCCATTGGGTCCATTTATAATAATTGGGGTCAGAAGTTCGTACTTCTCTGTCCCAATCGTATGAAAAACCAATTTTGTCAAGTTGCTCGCGGTATCTATTAATATTATTTTCTGTTGTAATGGCAGGGTGTTGTCCAGTTTGAATGGCGTATTGCTCAGCAGGAAGGCCAAAAGAATCGTAACCCATTGGGTGTAAAACGTTGTAACCTTTATGCTTCATAAAACGAGCATATACATCCGATGCTATATAACCGAGAGGATGACCTACGTGTAAGCCGGCTCCTGATGGATAAGGAAACATATCCAACACATAAAATTTAGGCTTATTGTCAATCTCCTCCACTTTATAGGTCTTGGATTTTCTCCAATTGTCTTGCCACTTTTGTTCGATACTCTTAAAATCGTATTCCATTCCAAAAAATAATTTATCAGCAAAGTTAATCAATCGTCTAAACTAAGCACCAAAAATTATTACCTTAGCAAGCGTAATGAAACAAGCACAAGAAAGACACATAAAACGTAAGCTCAGAACTTCTTCATTGTCTACTATGTTGAGTATTTCTTTAGTGTTGCTTATGCTTGGCTCTATGGGTTTTATTTATATTAATACAAACCGACTTACAAATTACATAAAAGAGAATGTAGGTGTTAGCCTAATTCTAAAAGATAACATTAAGAAAGTAGACCGTTTCCAGCTTCAAAAAAATCTTGATGCATCACCATGGGTTAAGAGTAGTCGCTTTGTGAGTAAAGATGAAGCTGCTAAAATATTAGAAAGTGATTTGGGCGAAGATTTTATATCTTTTTTAGGCTTTAACCCCTTATCTGCAAGCATAGAAGTCTTTTTAAATGCAGAGTATGCGAGTGAACAAAACTTTACGGCTTTAGAAAAAGAAATTGAAGGCAATGAAATCATCAAAGAAATAATTATTCAAAAAGATTTAATTGACTCTATCAACTCCAACGTCAGAAAACTAAGTTTAATATTAGTTTCTTTTTGTGTCCTTCTATTGATTGTGGCTATTGCTCTAATTAATAACACTATAAGGCTAACAGTATATTCAAAACGCTTTATCATTAGAACTATGAAACTTGTTGGGGCTACTAATTCTTTCGTAAGGAAACCTTTCCTAAGAAGTGGAATTATACAAGGTGTTTTTTCTGGTTTGATTGGTGTGATTTTACTGATTTCTGTGTTGTTTAGTCTACATAAAGAAATGCCTGAATTATTAGTACTACAAGACATGTATACCATTGTTCTTATTTTTATTGGAATACTTTTATTTGGTGTGCTGATGAGTGTAATTGTTACCAATATTGCCGTTGGCAAATACCTTAAAATGAACGAAAACGATTTATACCATTAAACTATGGAATTCAATTTTGGAAAAAGAAATTATCAATTAATGATTTTAGGAGTAGTACTCATTATATGTGGCTACATTTTAATGAGTGGCGGAAAGTCTGAAGACCCAGAGGTGTTCAGCGATGCTATTTTTAACTTCAGAAGGCTAACACTATCAACAATTTTTCTTGTAAGTGGATTTGTTGTTGAAGTCTTTGCCATACTTCACAAAGCAAAAGATGAGTAAAATTATTGTAGCTATTCTCTTGGGGATTGTCCAAGGGCTTACTGAATTTTTACCCGTTAGCAGTAGTGGTCATCTTGAAATCACTGCCTTTATCCTCAAACATTTTGGCAATACGGGTTTGCCTGAAGAGAATTTGCTAATGACGGTTGTTCTTCATGCTGCAACCGCTTTAAGTACCTTGTACATATTTCGTAAAGAAGTAAGTGAAATCATCAAAGGTATTCTTCAATTCAAATGGAATGATGAATTTAAATTTTCTTTGAAAATCATTTTATCCATGATACCCGCAGCTCTTATTGGGCTTATTTTTGACGAGCAAATTGACAGCCTTTTTGGCGGTCAAATTTTGTTTGTAGGTGCTATGCTTATTCTCACAGGACTACTACTATATGTTGCCGATCAAGCAAAAAACACTAACAAAAACGTAAGCTATTCAAGCTCTATTTTAATTGGTATTGCTCAAGCCATTGCTATTTTACCAGGTATATCTAGGTCAGGAGCCACTATATCCGTTTCTGTTTTATTGGGTATTGACAGAGAAAAGGCGGCTAAGTTTTCATTTTTAATGGTCGTTCCGCTGATTCTTGGAAAAATGGCAAAGGATATATTGAGTGGTGAAATTTCTTCAGAAAGCGCTACACTAATCCCATTAATTGTAGGCTTTATGGCTGCTTTTATCACGGGTCTGTTAGCCTGCAAATGGATGATTTCCTTAGTCAAAAATAGTCAGCTAAAGTACTTCTCTTATTACTGCTTCATTGTTGGTACACTAGCAATCGTATTTTCTACTTTCTAAATGATTGACTTTCTCGAAGGACATTTTTTATTGATTAACAAACCACTTCGATGGACATCTTTTGATGCTGTAAAAAAAATACGAAATACCCTTCGCTCTCATCTTCAAGTCAAAAAAATAAAAGTCGGACATGCCGGCACTTTAGACCCTTTGGCAGATGGTTTGCTCATAGTATGTACAGGCAAATTTACGAAACGCATCAATGAATTTCAAAGCCAAGAAAAAGAATATACTGGCAAGTTTATTTTGGGAGCTACAACCCCTTCATATGACCTTGAAACTGAGGTGGACAAGGAATACCCTATTGATCACATAAATGAAGATGATTTTCAGAAAGCCACGAAATCTCTGACTGGCGAAATTTTACAAATACCCCCTATTTACTCGGCCATAAAGCAAAATGGAAAACGCTTGTACGAACACGCCAGAAAAGGAGAGGATGTAAAAATTAAAGAACGTCTGGTTCAGGTCAGTGAATTCGAAATTACTAAAGTAGAATTACCTGCCGTGCACTTCAGGATCGTATGTAGTAAAGGCACATACATAAGGTCTTTGGCGCATTCATTTGGTCAGTATTTAAATAGCGGAGCCTATCTTGGTCAATTGACACGAACACGAATTGGAAATTTTAATCTTTCCCAAGCTGTTGATATTCATGAGTTTATAGATTCTTTTTCTCCTCAGAATAATCAAAATGCTCCGCTTTAATTTAGTATATTTGCGAACTTTTTTAATTCATTTACAAAAAGATAAACATGATAAAAAGAAAGCTATCACAATTTAATTTTGAATTACCTGAAGAACTTTTAGCGGAAAGACCCTCTGCCAACAGAGATGAAGCTCGCTTGATGGTAGTAGATAGAAAGGCCGGTAAATTTGAACACAAACTTTTCAAAGATTTAATTGATTATTTCGACGAAAGTGATGTGATGATTTTCAATGAAACTAAAGTGTTTCCAGCAAGAATGTATGGAAATAAAGAAAAAACTGGCGCTAGGATTGAAGTCTTTTTGTTGAGAGAACTTAACAAAGAAAATCTATTGTGGGATGTTTTAGTTGACCCCGCAAGAAAAATTAGAATAGGAAATAAACTATACTTTGGTGATGACGATTTAGTTGCTGAAGTAATTGACAACACAACTTCTAGAGGAAGGACTTTACGTTTTCTTTATGACGGAAGTTATGAGGAGTTTAGACAAAAGCTAAAAGATTTAGGCGAAACACCTCTTCCAAAATACATTAAAAGAGAGCCAGATGCCGAAGATGAAGAACGTTATCAGACCATTTATGCAAAAAATGAAGGTTCTGTTGCAGCTCCAACTGCTGGCTTACATTTTAGTCGTGAATTACTAAAACGTTTAGAAATCAAAGGTGTTGATTTTGCCAACATTACCCTTCACATTGGTCTAGGAACATTTAGATCGGTGGAAGTAGAAGACTTGAGCAAACATAAGATGGATTCAGAGGAATTATTTATCAATGCTGACACTGCACACCTCATCAATAGTGGTATTCAAAACAAACGAAAAGTATGTGCTGTAGGAACAACATCTATGAGAGCGATAGAAACTTCAGTTACTACTCAAGGGCTTATTACTCCATATGAAGGGTGGACTAACAAATTTATTTATCCTCCTTACGATTTTAATATTGCAAACTGTATGATTACTAACTTCCATACTCCGAAATCGACATTATTGATGATGGTTTCTGCTTTTGGAGGACATGATTTAATCATGAGTGCTTACAAGGAAGCTATCAAAGAGAAGTATAATTTTTTCTCTTACGGTGATGCGATGCTGATTTTATAAAAGTGAAAGAATATATAATTATAGTAGCTGGGGGTAGCGGAAACCGAATGGGTTCTTCTATCCCTAAGCAGTTTTTAGAGCTTAACTCTAAACCTATTCTTATACATACCCTTGAACGCTTAAGTCGGTTTATTCCGAATGCCGAATTCATAGTGGCTCTTCCAGAGTCACAGTTCGAATACTGGAAAGAATTGTGTGAAAAACACTACCTAACTATTAATCATCATTTATCTAAAGGCGGAGAAACACGATTTGAATCCGTAAAAAATGCCTTGGCATTTGTTAAAGAAGAGGGTGTTGTAGCCATTCACGATGGTGTACGTCCACTAATTAGCCAAGAGGTATTAAGAAAATGTATGGCAACCGCAAAAGCTGAAGGAAGTGCCATTCCATCCCTAGATGTGATTGAAAGTGTACGGCAACTTAAAGACGATACAAGTATAGTCGTAAATAGAAGCAACTATAAGATTGTTCAGACCCCGCAATGTTTCAAAAGCGATACAATCCTAAAAGCATACGAACTTAACTACAATGAATCATTCACAGATGATGCTTCAGTAGTTGAAGCAATTGGCGAAAAAATTATTTTAATTAACGGTAATAAAGAAAATATTAAAATCACAACGCCAGAAGATTTGAAAATTGCTGAGATGTACCTCAAATCAAGCGACTAACAGAACTCTGATCGGTTAACTCAAAATTTTCCAAGTTTTTCAGGTGATTAATGCCAGGGCTTTTCCCTTTTTCAAAAGTTCCAAAACACTCATCAATTTGTAAAAATTCAGCTCCATTTTTACAAGCCCATTCAATGGACTTATCTAATGACACGCTACTTTTTATAGTTTTCATTTCTTCTAAAATCGAAAGAGTATCGTTGGACGCTAAGCTATCTGTTCCGTATGTCATTTTGGCTTTTTTCTCAATAAAAAAATCATATGTGGGCAATGCGTCTTCAATGTATATGTTTGCTTTGGGGCAAGTTGCCCAAAAAACATTATCGAAATTTTTACTTACCCAATGAATGTCCTCTTTTGTTGTGAATGTATTGTGAACCATCAATACGGGAGCATCTGGCAATTGTGTTAATGTACTTTTTAGCGCTGTTTTACCTGTAAATTTAAAAAAGTGCCTAGCGATGAGTTCATTTAACAACTCTCCAGAACCCTCTATAAACATCTGATCTTCTGTTGGCGTTTCTTGATTGTGAATGGTAATTATTTCTCCAGAATTGTGAGAACGTATTTTTTCAAATAATTGTTTAGAAGCAGAATAATTAGCATGTGGGGTTAAAGAAGCCTTATGCTTGCATTGTCCCAATAAATGCAGTCCATTTTGAAAAACCTCATCTGCTCTTGAAGGGTCAGAAGCAAAAAGCTCAATGAATGAGTGGTAATAAATGGGACTCTCGTCTTTAATCGCAAATGAATCAGCAGTATTACTAATATCGCCAACAGCTACAATCCCATTATCAAACATTAATTTATCCGCATATTTAATAGATGATTGTATCTCATCATCAGATGACTTACGTATTTTTCCAATATTAGAAATAAAGTATGGCAAACCTGTTTTTTCTTTCATTCTATCTTTGAGGTGAGACAATTCTAAATGGCAATGGGTATTAATAAAGCCTGGGCATAAAGCCCCCTCAAAGTATTCTATACTGGATGAGTCTAGACCTTCTTTATCTGAAAGGATATCTACTATTTTACCGCTGTCATCTACCACAAGAACACCATTAAGAATAGGTGGTCCTATTGATGTAAAAACTATATCTGAAGTTAAGTAGCGCATAGAGTGTACAAAGATACTATCTTTGCGCCATGTCTTTACAGAAAAAAAACATTCGTGAACTGACCTTAGAAGAGTTAAAAGACTTTTTTGTTGACCATAAACACCCTAGCTTTCGAGCAAAGCAAGTTTATGAGTGGTTGTGGAAAAAATCCGTGTCATCATTTTCAGACATGAGAAATATATCTAAAGAAATTATTGAATTGCTAGACGAAAAATTCGTTATTCAACATATTCAAATTTCTGAGTCTCAAAAGAGTACAGACCGCACCATTAAATCAGCCTTTAAACTATTTGATGACAACAATGTGGAAGGTGTACTTATCCCTACAAAATCACGAATGACTGCTTGTATTTCCTCTCAAGTAGGCTGTAGCTTGAGCTGTAAATTTTGTGCTACTGGCAAACTTGATAGACTAAGAAATCTGAACCCAGATGAGATGTACGATCAAGTATTCATGCTTAATGAACTTGCTCAAAAAAATTACCAGCAAAAACTGAGTAATATCGTCTACATGGGAATGGGTGAGCCTTTATTGAACTATAGAAATGTGATAAATTCCATAGAAAAAATCACCTCAAATGATGGTCTAGGAATGTCACCAAAACGAATTACGGTTTCAACAGCTGGTATTGCCAAGCTCATTAAAAAACTAGGTGACGATGAAGTTAAGTTTAACCTTGCTTTATCTCTTCATGCTGCAAACGACAAAAAAAGAGATTACATAATGCCTATCAATGAGCAAAACTCATTGGAGTCTCTTAAAGAAGCCATTATCTATTTTTATGAAAAGACTGGCACGAGACTAACCTACGAATACATTATTTTTAAAGGCTTTAATGATGAAATCAGTGACGCTATTGAGCTGGCTCAATTTGCAAAAATAACGCCGTGTAAAATCAATATTATTGAATACAACCCAATTGACGATGGGGAGTTCCAACAGGCCAAAAGAGAAAAGGTAGATGCTTTTGTAAGCTATTTAGAAAGTAAAAACCTAATTGTAAACGTCAGAAGAAGCAGAGGGAAAGACATTGATGCCGCTTGTGGACAATTAGCTAATAAGCTAGTCAAATCCTAGTGATATTTGTATCTTTGTACCTCCTTATTTCTTCAAATGAACTCGATTAAAAAGATTAAGACCCCTATTCAACAAGAGATGCTCTTGTTTGAAACTAAATTTAAGGAGTCCTTAAAGAGTAACGTTCCTCTTTTAGATAAGGTATTACACTATATCGTAAAACGAAAAGGGAAGCAAATGCGGCCTATGTTCGTTTTCCTTTGCAACAAAATGTTTGGAGAAATTAATGAGAGCACTTATCGAGCAGCTTCTCTTATAGAGCTTTTACATACTGCTACTTTAGTACATGATGATGTTATTGATGATGCCAATTTAAGAAGAGGCTTCTTTTCAATAAACGCCTTATGGAAAAATAAAATTGCCGTCTTAGTGGGTGATTTTCTACTATCTCAAGGCTTATTGTTGTCTTTGCAAAACAAAGAATATGATTTACTACAAATTGTATCCAAAGCTGTAAAAGACATGAGTGAAGGCGAGTTACTTCAAATTGAAAAAGCCAGGCATCTCGATATAGAAGAAGATATTTATTTTGATATCATTAGACAAAAAACAGCTACGCTTATTGCAGCATGTTGTGCTTGTGGTGCTACTGCAGCAAAACAAGACGAAAAGACTATCGATAAAATGAGAGAATTTGGTGAGCTTGTGGGTATAGCATTTCAGATGAAAGATGATTTATTTGACTACTATAATGATGATATTATTGGAAAACCAACTGGGATAGATATTAAGGAGCAAAAAATGACTTTACCTCTGATATATGCCTTAAAACACGTCTCAAAAAAAGACTGCAAATTCATTATCCAAACAGTAAAAAAACACAATACTGATAGTGAACGCGTATCCAAAGTATTATCGCTAGTCAAACAAAGTGGCGGTATTGAATACACCATTGAAAAAATGAAAGGCTATCAAAATAGAGCCTTGTCTTTGTTGAAAACTTTTGACGACAATGAAAGCCGAAAGTCTCTAGAACTTTTAGTAAATTTCGTCATCGAAAGAAAAAAATGATTCCAAAAGAAACGATTGACACTATTTACGATAGCGTCCGAATTGAGGAGGTTGTAGGAGACTTTGTTACTCTCAAAAAAAGAGGGGTTAATCTTCTAGGTAATTGTCCATTTCATGATGAGAAAACTCCCTCATTTACCGTTTCACCAGTCAAAGGAATATTTAAATGCTTCGGTTGTGGAAAGGGTGGCAATTCCATCAACTTTGTTATGGAGCACGAGCAGTATTCATACCCTGAAGCGCTTCGCTACCTTGCCAAAAAATACAATATTGAACTGGTTGAAGAAGAGCAAACACCAGAGCAAATAGAAAAAGCCAATGCGAGAGAAAGTTTATTTGTAGTCAACTCATATGCTCGTGATTATTTCAAAGATAGTCTGCACAAAAGCAATGAGGGTAAAGCAATTGGTCTAAGCTATTTTAAGGAAAGAGGAGTATCAAGCGAAATGATTGACAAATTTCAGTTAGGCTATAACCCTGAAGGGTGGGATTCATTTACAAAATCAGCATTGGGTAACTCGTATAAAATTGAGTACTTAGAAAAAACGGGCTTAAGTATCGTAAAAGATAAAAAGTCATTTGACCGCTTTAGAGGAAGAATAATGTTTCCCATTCATAGTATGTCAGGAAGAGTATTGGGTTTTGGCGGCAGAATTCTTAAAAATAGTGAAAAGGCTGCAAAGTATTTGAACTCTCCAGAAAGCGATATTTACCATAAAAGTAAAGTCTTATATGGTATTTATTTTTCTAAATCAGCTATCGTAAAACAAGATAATTGTTTTTTGGTAGAAGGCTATACTGATGTTATATCTATGCATCAACACGGCATTGAAAATGTGGTTGCCTCTTCAGGAACAGCATTAACCTCTGAGCAAATCAAACTTATAGAGCGATTTACTAAGAATATCACCATATTGTTTGATGGCGATTCTGCAGGTATTAAGGCCTCTTTTAGAGGTATTGACCTCATCCTTTCTGAAGGCATGAATGTAAAAGTGGTTCTATTTCCCGAAGGAGAAGACCCAGATAGCTACGCCAAAATTTTAGGTCAAGAAAAAATACAGTCATTTATAACAGATGAAGCGCAAGATTTTTTGACTTTCAAAACAAATCTGTTAAAGGACGAAAGTAAAAATGACCCTATCAAAAAAGTAAACCTCATCAACGAAATAGTTAATTCAATAGCTATGATTCCTGATGAGATTACTAGAGCTGTTTACATAAGAGAATGCTCTAAGCTTTTGGAAATAGGAGAAACAGAAATTAGCAATAAAATCATTGACATAAAACGCTCTGGTCGTCAAAACCAAAAAACGCCGCGAGCAGAGAAGAAGCCGACACAAGAAAACAATGTCAATACAGTAAAGCAAAGCAAAAGCACTTCCGAGTATCAAGAAAAGGACATTATTCGGTTTTTGTTGGAGTACAGTGATCAGCTGGTTGAATTTGACAGTAATGAAATGTACGTTGCTCAGTTTATTGTTTCAGAACTTGAAAATGAAATTGAGTTTTCGAATCCTAATTACCAGCTTATTTTTGATGCTTATTGTCAAGCACTCGCTAAAGAAGAACTTTTAAAACAAGAATTTTTCACTCTACATAAAAATCCAAATGTTTCTCGATTAGCTGCGGATATCATTAGCTCTCCACATTCAATGAGTACACGATGGAAAGACCACGGTATCTATACTGAAACTGAAGAGATGCAATTAAAACCAGCTGTTGAAACAGCCATTTATTCCTTGAAGATTGCTAAAATTGGCGAACTTATTCAAAACAAAAACGAGGAACTTAAAGCAGCGACTGAGGATGCTGAATTTGAAATATTATCAGAGATAAATTCGCTTTCAAAATTGAAGAAAGAAATTTCAGCTAAACTCGGAAGGACTATTCTTAAATAGTTACTTAATATCCTTTAGCCTCAATTGGAGGTTTGTATTTCCATTCCATTCGTTTTCTTCTAACACAAAGCAAACATCAAAAGATTCTTTATTCTTTATTTTTGGAAAATGATTTGCCATTCCAAAACCTATCCCATCGAATACTTTACTACCCACAGTATCTGTTAGACCTAATTTCAAATGGGATTGATCGCTTCCAATTAATCTACCCCTTCCATTGTCAACTACCCCCTTTAACATTAATACTGGCCTATTGTTTGATGGGCCAAAGGGAGCCATTTGCTGCAAGATTCTATAAGTCTTAAAATTTATGTCATTGAAATCTATTTCCAAATCGATGGTTATTTCGGGAACTAGCATATCTTCAGAGATAGTGGCACTAACAACCTCTTCAAAACGCTGAGTAAATGCAGCTAAATTTTCTTTCTTTAATGTAAGCCCAGCAGCGTATTTGTGCCCTCCAAATTGCTCTAATAAATCAGAACATTCATCAATGGCATTATACACATCAAAGCCTTTAACTGATCGTGCAGAGCCTGTCAGTTTTCCGTTACTTTCTGTGAGTACAATGGTTGGCCTGTAATGACTTTCTATTAAGCGTGAGGCTACTATTCCAACGACCCCTTTATGCCAATTATCATTGCAAACAACTGTACTTTTAGCATTAGGTACAATCATTTCAAGAGCTTCTTGGGTAATGCTTTTATCCAGTTCTTTTCTAGTATGATTGTGTTGGTCAATATATTCTGCTTTTTCTTTGGCTTGGGCAAAATCATTTTGAATGAGCAATTCAACCGCTTTGTTGCCATGCTCAATCCGACCAGCAGCATTAATTCTTGGTGCTATTCCAAAAACGACATCCGAAATATTAAAGGTATCTTTTCTGTTAGACACCTCCATCAATGCTTTTAAACCATTTCTTGGATTTGAATTTATCTGTTGCAATCCAAAGAAGGATAGTACTCTATTTTCTCCTACAATTGGAACAATATCGGCAGCTATACTTACCAATACTAAATCTAATAAGGGTATTAAGTCTTCAAAAGGATGATTGTGAAATTGACAGTAGGCTTGTGCTAATTTGAAACCAACACCACATCCGCACAATTCTTTAAAGGGGTAATCGCAGTCATTACGTTTAGGGTCAAGAACTGCAATTGCTTCAGGAAGCACCTCAGCTGGCCTGTGGTGGTCGCATATAATAAAATCAATTCCCTTTACCTTGGCGTAAGATACCTTGTCAACGGCTTTTATGCCGCAGTCTAAGCAAACAATCAGTGAAAAGCCATTATCATTTGCATAGTCTATTCCTTTATAAGAAACGCCATATCCTTCAGTATAACGGTCAGGAATATAATACTCAATATTTTCAGAAAACCGCTTTAGAAAAAGGTACATTAAGGAAACTGCAGTCGTGCCGTCAACATCATAATCACCATAAACCAATATTTTCTCATTATTGGAGATTGCCCTAGTCAAACGCTGAACGGCTTTATCCATATCCTTCATTAAAAAAGGGTCGTGAAGATGACTTAATTGTGGTCTAAAAAATGTTTTGGCATCATCAAAATCTGTTATCCCTCTTTGTGCTAAGAGGGTGGCAATGACAGAGGATACGCCAAGGCTATCTTTCAAATCTTTAACAATTTTAGAATCTGGCAGAGGCTTTAATGTCCATTTATTAGTCATTATTTTTTAAAATATGAGACTGAGTGAGAACAGAATGCTTATGTATTAGCTCGAATAATTCGGCTATCATTTGAGGATCTAGATTCATCTCTTCCCCCCAATCTTTTCGAGAGCTTAATATTTCAAACCACCTTTCTATTTGCAAAATAGTAACTGCATTTTCTTTTTTGTATCGCCCAATTTCTTTGACTATTTCGGTGCGTTGACCTAAGATGTCAACAAGTTTCTTATCAATCAAATCTATCTCTAACCTTAACTTGTTCAAGGCAGTTCTAAACTGATCATTTGGATGGGTTGAGCTTCGTAAAATAAGATTGTCTAATAATACGCCTAATTCATTAGGAGTGATTTGCTGCTGAGCATCACTTAATGCGACAGATGGATTGTAATGTGTTTCTATCATCAATCCATCCATATTCAAATCCATAGCCGTTTGTGAAACTTCTGCTAACATTTGTGGTGAACCTGAAATATGACTAGGATCACAAATAATTGGTAATCCAGGGTTTAATCGTTTCAATTTAATTGGCAACTCCCACTTGGGCTCATTTCTGAAAGCGGACTTTTCTAAAGTGAAAAAACCTCTGTGAATGGCAGAAAGTCTATCTATTCCTACTTGGTTTAATCGCTCTAAAGCACCCATCCATAAACTTAACTCAGGGTGTAATGGATTTTTTACCATAACGCTAACGTCTACCCCTTTCAAGGCTTCTGCAATTTCCTGAACATAAAAGGGGTTTACGGTAGTTCTAGCTCCTATCCAAAGAAAATCTATGCCTGACTTTAAACAAGCTTCTACATGCTGAGCATTAGCTACTTCTGTTGCTACTTTTAGTCCTGTTTCTTTTTGGACCTCATTTAGCCATGGCAACGCTTTTTCGCCAATACCTTCAAACGAATTAGGACGCGTGCGTGGTTTCCATATTCCAGCTCTAAAGATGGTTGCTTTATTTACTAAACCTTTAGCAGTAGACATTACTTGCTCTAGGCTTTCTGCACTACACGGCCCTGCAATAATTAATGGTTTTGGAAATTGTTGATTTTTTATATCCTTCATCTAAGTCCTTCTAAAACAATTACAAACTCTCCTTTCGGTTCTTTTTCAGTAAAATGATCAATTACATCAGCTAAAGTCCCTCGCACTGTTTCTTCGAATTTTTTACTTATTTCTCTTGAAACAGAAACTCGTCTATCTAAACCCATATATTCACCAAACTGCTGCAAACTTTTTACAATCCTATAAGGTGATTCATAAAAAATCATCGTCTTGCTTTCAGTCGCCAAAGCCTTTAATCGTGTTTGACGCCCTTTTTTCTGAGGCAAAAAACCTTCAAAGGTAAATCTGTCACAAGGTAAACCGGAATTAACTAATGCGGGTACAAAAGCAGTAGCTCCTGGTAAACAATCCACTTCAATTTGATTTTCAACACAATCTCTAACTAATAAAAATCCAGGGTCAGAGATTGCAGGTGTTCCAGCGTCTGTTATTAAAGCAATATTTTTCCCAGAAGATATTTCATTTGCCCACTTTTCTACTGTCTTATGTTCGTTATGCATATGGTGCGAACGCATAGGAGTAGAAATGGAATAATGAGCTAAAAGCCTAGCACTCGTTCGAGTGTCTTCCGCTAGAATAAGGTCAACTTCTTCTAAAACTCTTGCGGCTCTATAGGTTAAGTCTTCTAAGTTTCCGATTGGAGTAGGAACGATAAATAATTTTGCCATTACTACAAATTTAAAAGAAAATAGGGTAAAATTTGGTCTCTGGGCTGATTATGAGTGTTGGAGCAGGCACTTTTATATAATTAAGCCAATGTTTTACTCGCTTTGCTGTTGGAGTATTCCATTTTTTAAGCACTCTTTTCAAATCATAATCCAGAGCAAGATATATTTCATTATTGCCACTCACTTTAGAATTATATTCATTGAGGTACTGAGTGTCATCAAGTCCAAAGCCTATAGAAATACCGACGTCTATATTTTGGTCTTTGAAAGGATATACCGTAAGCCAATAGGTTTGGTTTATATAATCATCTTGATATGCATGTGGATGTGGTGGCGCCCAAGGCTTTTGAGCAATTCCTAAATCCCAATAATGATTACTCCTTTTGTAGTAACTGAATTTAAAATCTATGTATTCCATAGGCTTCCAGTAGCGCTCCCCTATTGGCACTAAAGCACCTATTGATCCTGCTCCAAAGTCCCATAAGCTAAATCCCCAATAAGGTGCATAAGCATCTTTCATTTCAATGGCTAACTGAATAAACGACCCCATGGCCGCACCATACCAATAGGCTTTCTTTTCAGGTACTCCTGCCCATTTCAAATTAGAGTGAAAAAAATCAGAAACCAATACTCCACCAAAGAAATGTCCACCTTTGTCAATATTTTTAGCATAGCGTAAATCCGTGCCGTCATCGAAGTGAAATTCAGTAGACTGGTCACTCCACCAAGAGTTTTGCACATAAATGTAGGAGCCGCCCAAAACTGAAGCTCCACTTCCTAACACTAAAGCGAGCTTATAGGGGTTAACCTTCGATGTATCGGACTGAGCAAATGATGACTTTACTATTAAAAATGATAAAAGATAAATAAGAAAATACTTTGGCATATTGTAAAATAAAATCAATGCTTACATTTGTTTACAAAGTTAATTGAATGTTTTTAGAAAAGAGTAAAGAAAAAAGAGGGAGCATTGAAGTCATTTGCGGCTCCATGTTTTCAGGTAAAACGGAAGAGCTCATTCGTCGATTAAGGCGTTCTGAAATTGCCAAACAACGCGTAGTAATCTGTAAACCATCTATAGAAAACAGGTATGATAGTGAAAAAGTTGTTTCACACAATCAAATATCAATTGATTGTAAAACGATTAGTAAAGCCTCTGAAATATTTACGTTTTCTGAGGGAATTGATGTTTTAGGTATAGATGAAGGACAATTTTTTGATGCTGAATTAGTTGACGTATGTAACGAATTAGCTAATAATGGTGTAAGGGTAATCATTGCCGCTTTGGACATGGATTATGAAGGGCAACCTTTTGAACCAATCCCACAACTATTGTCAGTAGCTGATGAAGTAACTAAAGTAAGGGCAATATGTGTTCAATGCGGTAGTCTAGCCAATTACTCGTACCGAATAGTAGAGAAAAATGAACGAATTCTTTTAGGCGAAAAGAATGAGTACGAAGCGAGGTGTAGAAATTGTTATAGAAAGTAATGACCCATATTCACGAGACCGTATTGTATGTTAATCTAAAAACACTTGAAGAAAATTTCAAGTATTTAAAAAGCAAGCTATCAAAGGATAATAATATAGTTGCTGTAGTAAAAGCCTATGCTTATGGTCTTGGTGATGTAGAGATTTCTAAAAAACTTGAAAACTTAGGAGTTGATGCTTTTTGGGTAGCAGATTTTGATGAAGGTGTACAGCTAAGACATGCTGGTGTAAGCCTACCAATCATTGTAGCAAATCCAGGTTCTAAAAGTGTGGATGTTATTTTAAAAAATGAGCTAGAGCCTGTTATCTTCAATCATAGGATGTTGAATTTATATTCAACAGTTGACACTCAAGTAAATATTCATTTAAAGTTTAATACTGGAATGAATAGATATGGATTTGAGGCGGATGATGTTAATCAAATTTTGGAAAAAATCAGTCAACATCCCAATTTAAAATTAAAAAGCATTTGCTCGCATTTATCAGCGTCTGATGATCCAAATAAAGATGAATTTAGTCAACGTCAAATAAAACTGTTTAATAGTATTAGCAATAGTGTGAATACTTATTTTAATGTAGACATCCCAACACACATTGTCAATAGTAATGGTGCGTTACGCTTTTCCATAAAGTCTACGGATTGGGTGAGGCTAGGTATTTCCTTATTTGGTGGCATGCATCATAGTGAGTTAGAGCAAATTTTCACACTAAAAAGTGTAATAAGCCAAATTAGAGAGGTAAAAGAAGGTGATAATGTTGGCTATCAAAATTCGTTTACCGCTAATGAAAAGATGAAAATTGCGGTTGTTCCAGTAGGCTATGCTGATGGGTTAAACCGTAAACTTGGCAACTCAAGAGGGCATGTATTAATTGAGGGTAATAAATGTCCAATAATTGGCGATATCAGCATGGATAGTTTTATTGCTGATGTCTCTGGTCTTACTATAAAAGAAGGCGATGAGGTCATTATTTTTAGCCCAGAACATTCGGTATCTCTTCTAGCGAGCGAACTGAAAACCATTCCTTATGAAATTATGGCAACGCTTAACAGGCGTATAAAACGTATCTATTTAAACGAATAATAGGTAAACGCAAAGGATAAGTAAGCGTATAAAACTGCCGAATTGTGGTTCTGAAAATAGGTGTCGAATAGCATTATTATCAAAAACATTACGGGCATAATAATCCTAAATTTTCCATTAGGCTGTTTGTATATTTCTTTGATTTGAAAATAAAAAATGGAGATAAAGGTGAGTAGTCCAATCAATCCTAATTCAAACCATACAAACAAATAATTGTTGTGTGGTGTTCTATGTTTATTCCCGTCCAGAATTTTTGTAGCATGTTCGTTTATAGACGAGAATTCCTGCACGAAACTACCTGTTCCAAAACCCAATACAGGCCTTTCTTTTAATTTATCAATAGTATATTTCGTAAGGAAATACCGTGTGTTCAGAGAATTTTTGTTTTCCTCATCAAGTTGTTGAGTTTGATTTAATGAGCTGTGTATTCTTTCATTAAAGGTAGAAGAAAAATTATAGGATAAAACAACTATTGAAATCAAAGAAATAAATGAAAAAGCTAACCACATTTTTTTATTCCAAAAAGTAAATATTAAAAACATAGTTGTGCCTAAAAGAAATGCTATTTGACCTGCTCTACCCTTTTCAGTAAAAAGGCTAATCATACATACTACTACAACTATTAGAAGTGGGATAGATTGACGTTTGTTCTTAAATAGATAAAGTCCATAAATCAGACACAGTAAAATTGTAAATGCTAAGAATACGTTGTGGTCTGTGTAAGGTATAAAAACAGAGTTGCTCCAGTTTTTAGCAAAAATATCAGAGTACTTGAAGAGGCGTTTTATCCATTTTAGATTAATCAGTAAGGCTATCACTGAAGATAGTGTCATTGAAAGCACAAAAGCATAAAGCGAATTTTTTATCTGCTTATCCGAAAAGTCAAAGGAATATAAAATAGGAAGTAGTAACAGAATAGCACTTTTTTGAAGAATCCAACTGCCATTTAAATGGTTTGTACCCCACAACATGCCGAGCAGATAAACAGCAAAAAGGAGTAATAAAGAGAGCATCCATTTGCTACCCTTTATTTTTTTCCACTTCATTGAAATGCTTCCATCAACTAGCCAAAAAATAGCTATTGAAAAAACTAGTACATCAGTAACAAAAATTGAGATTGGCAGAAAAAAAGCAAGCGATATTAAAAGAATGCCTTTAAGTTTCATTACTCTATGCTATCTCCCAATAAAATGGCATTGTATTTTTCTAGGTCATTTAGCACATTAATTGCTTCTGCCAACTCTTCATCATGTTTAAGCGTTGCTTCTATCTTACCTTTTTGATAATAATACCTCGTAGCTATTTCTGCCTCTAAGACTTCAACAATTTCATCTCTAAAACGTTCAATATCATTATTCTTACTTTGCTCCATTTTAAGAGTAAGAGCTTCTAATTCTTCTTCTAAGTCTTCCAGATACTTTTCTTTTTCCGCATCTTTTTTTATAGCGCTAATAGTCTTTTCTGTTTTCGTTTCATACTCATACTCCTTGTCGTTAAGAAACTGTTTGAAATCATCGTAAATAGCGTCAGTAACTACAAAGGTTTTGGCTGAGGAAATACTATCATTTGCACTTCTAAAGCTATTGGCAAAATTAAAAATGTGTCGTTTGCTAATAATACTTCTTAGTATATTGCTGTATTTATGTGGTTCAATTTCTATATCAGGGGTTATCCCTCCACCATCATACACTGTTCGTTTGTTTACTAAAGTTTTGAATTCTGTTCGTAAGCTGTCTGCAATTTTTCCAACACTACCGTCTTCATCACGATTGGAATAGTCAAGGGCTTGAATACATCTGCCGCTTGGGATATAATACTTAGCAGTAGTAACCTTTAGTTGTGCATTATAACTGAGCTTTCGAGTTTGCTGAACTAGTCCTTTTCCAAAACTTCTTTGACCCAAAACTACCCCTCTATCGAGGTCTTGTATAGCTCCTGAAACAATTTCGGATGCCGAAGCAGAACTTCTATTTATCAATACTACTAAAGGCATTGTAGTGTCAAGTGCAGTACTTCTTGTTTTGTAGCTTTTATCCCATTCTTTTACTTTTCCTTTTGTAAAAACGATTTCTTGACCTTGGTCGATAAATAAATTTGACATTTTTATCGCCTCATTTAGCAAGCCTCCAGGATTACTTCTCAAATCTAGTACAAGTCCTTTTAGTTGATTGTCAGAATTTAATTCATTGTAAGCGTCACTTACTTCCTTTGAAATATTTCTGGTAAAAGAACGTGTTTTAATATATCCAATACTATCAGAAACCATGCCATAATATGGGACGGAGTTTAATTTGATTTCTTCGCGAGTAATTTCAACCTCAAATGGTTTGTTAACGCCCTCTCTTTCAACAAGAACTTTAACAGAAGTATTTGGTTCACCCTTTAGCACTTTACTTACATCTTCAGTTGATTTACCTTCAACCGATTTACCAGCTATTTCTACAAATTTATCACCAGCAATTAAACCGGCTTTATCAGCAGGAAAGCCTTCATAGGGTTCACTAACATAAACCCAATCTCCATTTTTTGTAATGACTGCTCCTATGCCTCCATACTGACCTGTTGTCATAAATTCAAAGTCTTCTTTTTCAGACTCAGGAATATATGTTGTGTAAGGGTCTAATGATTCTAGCATGGCGTCTATGGCGGTCTTCATCAATTCACCAGAGTCAGTTTCATCAACATAAAATATGTTTAGCTCCTTGTATAGAGAACTAAAAATATCTAGATTTTTAGAAATCTCAAAATAATTATCTACAAAGCCAACAGAGAAAATTGAGGCAAAAGACAGTAATAATATTAAGGCGTATTTTTTTATTTTTTTCATTAATCTAAAAATTAAAATTAAGGAACTGGGTCGTGTCCGTGTCCTCCCCAAGGATGGCAAGTGCTTAGTCGTTTAAGCGTTAGCCACATACCTTTAAATGGTCCATGCTTATCAATCGCTTTAAGACCATACTCAGAACAGCTAGGAGTATATCTACATATTGGAGAAAACAACGGTGAAATTGCTCCTCTGTAAAGCATTATTAAGGCCCGAAAAACAACTGAAAACAATCGACTCATATCTGTTCAGCTAAACGTTGTAAAGTTACACTTATTTTATCTTCTATTTCAGACATTGACATTATGTTTGACTGAGAATAAACGAGCATGAGATGTAATTTTACGTTTTTCTCTTCAAGTGGTTGCTGAATAATGGTCTTATTTTTACGAAAAGCTTCTCTTACTAATCGTTTAATTTTATTTCTATCCGTTGCGTTAGGTATTTTCTTTTTAGGAACACTAACAGCCATTTTTAGTGTAGAGTCTGAAGTAGATTCTAATTTCCAAATAACATTAAAAGGGTATTCAAACAGGCGGTCGCCCTCTGAAAATAAAGACTCTATTTCTTGTTTGTTTTTTAGCCTTTCTTTTTTACTAAAACTAAATAAGGCCATAATAAAGTGATTCTAACGCTTATTAGCAGTTTTTATATACTGCTCTAATGCCATTGTCATAGACGGATACTCTGGGCTTGGCGCCTTGATGTTTAATGTCAATCCAGCATCCGCTACTGCCTTTGACGTTGTAGGTCCAAAAGCTGCTATTCGAGTATTGTTTTGCTTAAAGTCAGGGTAATTCTGATAAAGGGACTTTATTCCTGATGGGCTATAGAATACTAATATGTCATAAAATACATTTTCCAAATCGGATAAATCGCTACATACTGTGTTATACATTACGGCTTTGGTAAAGTCGAAACCATTATCAGCCAAAAATTCTGGAATACTATCTTTCAGAATATCAGAACATGGTAAGAGGAATTTACTTTCCTTATTTTTCTTGAATACTGGATGTAAATCTTCAATCTTTTGCTTTCCGATAAATACCTTTCTTTTTCTGTAAGTAATATACTTTTGGAGATAGTAAGCAATTGCTTCTGAAACACAGAAGTATTTCATTTCTTCTGGAACAGTAATCCTTGTAGCCTCACACATTCTAAAGAAATGGTCCATTGAGTTCTTGCTGGTAAAAATTACAGCATCATGACTCAAAATACTAATCTTTTGTTGACGAAATTCTTTAGCCGATAATCCTTCAACATGTATAAATGGTCTAAAGTCAATTTTAACATTACACCTCTTAGCTAAACTAAAATACGGCGACTTGTCTGACTCAGGTTTTGGCTGTGAAACCAGAATAGTTCTAACTTTATTCTCTTTCAAAAAGAAATGTTTTTAATTATAAACAACACCGCAAATAAGTCTAACAAAGATATTTTGACAAGA
Organism: Flavobacteriales bacterium; assembly: GCA_016779935.1. Lineage (NCBI taxonomy): Bacteria > Pseudomonadati > Bacteroidota > Flavobacteriia > Flavobacteriales > Flavobacteriales bacterium. The sequence continues at coordinate 11,621 of JADHMQ010000002.1, read as the reverse complement.
TTATTAACGGTAGAATTTCAAGTGTGCAAAGATATATAATTATATGTGCTTTAGAAAATGATGAGTTAAAAAAACTCAAATAGGCCATTCTGACAATTTTATAAATTGTAAATGAAACAAGAAAAATATAAATAAAATTTAGAACTAAGTTTTGTGGTATACTAGTGTAAAACAAAAGCAATAGTAAAGGGAATATCACTATAGCTGCCACACGTTCATACAGAAAAGATTGAAAAATTATTTCTTCAAATTGATATTTTTTCTGGAATATATATGCCAACCAAACTAAAAATAAATATTTAAAAAAAAGGAAGGATATAATCCAACTAAAATGAAAAATAAAAGAAACCATCGAGAAGGACTGAGCAACAACATACATTGATAAAAAGGCAGCAAAAAGAGGTAATAAATACAACTTATTGGATGATCTAGATTCTTCTCTTAGAAACTGATTAGCATGTTTTTGGCTAAATGGCGACTTAAGTATTAAAACAAATCTTGAGAAATAATTATACTTCAGAAATGTTATATATGAAAAGAAGAAAATAAAAAGAATAAATACCCACTCTTGATTGGGCGAATTATATGCCTCTGCAATTAAATCCATCTATTGAATATAGCCGTCATTAATCCATGAAATTAAGAGTCCTTTATCCGTTTGAGAAAGCTCACCGTTTGGAGGCATTTTATAAAATTCATCATCGGAATTTAGTCTATCAATCATTGTATTATCTGGGTTATCTAAGTAAGAACTAATGTTGTCGTATGATGTGAAATCCGTTATGTATGCATTTTGATTTATGGCATGACATAGCACGCAATTATTATCAATAATGCTTTTTATAGAGGCATACGTCTCAACTTGAGGTTCTATTGGCTCAATAGGCTCCGTTAATTCCTCCTTTTTACAAGAAGAAATTATAAGCAATAGCATAAAAAAAGTAAAAATCGTTTGTTTCATCTGGTGGATTTTATTGCAATTTAGCCATTTATCATAAATTATTCAATAATTTTGTACTCACTTAATAAACAACATTATGTCTACAGATTTATTTCAAGCACCAGATTATTTTCAACTCGATGACTTACTGATTGAAGAACACAAGCTTGTTCGTGATGCAGCACGTGATTGGGTAAAAAGAGAGGTGTCGCCAATTATTGAGGAAAGCTGTCAAAAAGCTGAATTTCCTAATCATCTTGTTTCGGGGTTAGCAGAAATTGGTGCTTTTGGCCCATATATTCCAGTTGAATATGGTGGCGCTGGACTTGACCAAATTTCTTATGGACTAATCATGCAAGAATTGGAAAGAGGCGATAGTGGAATTCGTTCTACTGCTTCCGTTCAATCTTCCTTAGTAATGTACCCTATTTTCAAATATGGTAACGAAGAGCAACGTCAGAAATACTTGCCAAAATTAGCAAGTGGTGAAATGGTAGGTTGTTTTGGTTTGACCGAGCCTGATTTTGGTTCTAACCCAGGTGGGATGGTAACTAATTTTAAGGATATGGGCGACCACTATTTGTTAAATGGCGCGAAACTATGGATATCTAATTCTCCTTTTGCAGATATTGCTATTGTTTGGGCAAAGAATGAAGATGGACGAATTAAAGGATTAATTGTAGAAAGAGGAATGGAAGGTTTTTCAACTCCAGAAACTCACAACAAATGGAGTCTAAGGGCTTCAGCTACTGGCGAATTGGTATTTGATAATGTTAAAGTACCAAAAGAAAACCTATTGCCAAATAAAGACGGTTTAGGTGCGCCGCTAGGATGTTTGGACTCGGCCCGTTATGGAATTGCTTGGGGAACTATCGGTGCAGCTATGGACTGCTACGATACAGCTCTTAGATATTCTAAACAACGTATTCAGTTTGGTAAACCCATTGCTGGCTTTCAGCTTCAACAAAAAAAATTAGCTGAGATGATTACGGAAATCACAAAAGCACAATTTATTACATGGAGATTAGGTGTTCTTCGTAATGAAGGCAGAGCAACTTCTGCTCAAATTTCTATGTGTAAAAGAAACAATGTAGATATGGCACTAAAAATTGCTCGTGATGCTCGACAAATGTTGGGTGGTATGGGAATTACTGGTGAATACCCTATCATGCGTCACATGATGAATTTAGAGTCTGTAGTTACATATGAAGGTACGCACGACATTCACCTACTCATCACAGGTTTGGATATTACTGGTGAAAATGCCTTTGTATAAAAAATATATAAATCACATCATAAAAAAAGCTCGCAAATGCGAGCTTTTTTTATGACTAACTTAATTAGTTTCTATCTAAGAACCACAAGCTATGCAATCGTCTGGATTGTCAATTGAACATGCTATCGCTTCTTCAGAAGTGTACTCTCCTTCTTTATTAGCAACAACTGGTTCGAGTTGAGATTTAGCTTGCTTTTGTACCGTAAACTGTATCGCTTGAGTAGCCGCTTTTGTTCTTAGGTAGTACATCCCTGTTTTGAGACCTTTCTCCCAAGCGTAAAAATGCATTGATGTAATCTTGCCAATGTTAGGCTGATCAATAAATAAGTTTAGAGATTGAGATTGGTCAATGAAGTGTCCTCTATCGGCTGACATATCAATGATATCTTTCATCTTAATTTCCCAAACGGTTTTGTAAAGTGCTTTGATGTTTTCAGGAATTGATTCAATACCTTGAACAGAACCATTTGCTTTAATGATTTCATTTTTCATTTCATCGTTCCATAAGCCTAACTGTACCAAATCAAGTAGTAGGTGTTTGTTTACGACAACAAACTCTCCTGACAACACACGTCTAGTATAGATGTTTGATGTGTATGGCTCGAAACATTCGTTGTTTCCTAAGATTTGAGAAGTGGATGCTGTTGGCATAGGAGCTAATAATAAGCTGTTACGCACACCATTTTCTTTTATCTGATTTCTTAGTTCTCCCCAAGCCCATCTTCCGCTTAGCTCTTCGTCTTTCTTACCCCACAAGTTGTGCTGGAACAGACCCTGAGAGATTGGAGAGCCTTCATAAGTTTGATATGCCCCCTCTTCTTTCGCGGATTCCATTGATGATGTTAAAGCAGCAAAATAAATGGTCTCAAAAATTTCTTCATTCAACACTTTTGCTTCCGGAGAATCGAAAGGTAAACGAAGTTTAATAAATGCATCTGCTAAACCTTGCACTCCGAGTCCAACAGGTCTGTGACGCATATTTGAATTTTTAGCTTCTGCAACAGGGTAGTAATTTCTATCAATTACTTTGTTTAGGTTTTTAGTAATTACACGAGTGATGTTATATAGCTTTTCGTGGTCGAATACATTTTTCTCCTCATCAATAAACATTGGTAATGCAATTGAAGCAAGGTTACAAACAGCAACTTCATCTGGCGCAGTGTACTCTATAATTTCAGTACATAAATTGGAAGAACGAATAGTTCCCAAGTTCTTTTGGTTAGACTTCTCATTACAAGCGTCTTTGTAAAGAATGTAAGGTGTGCCCGTTTCAACTTGAGACTCTACTACCTTTTCCCACAACTCTCTTGCTCTAATCGTCTTTCTGCCTTTCCCTGCCTTCTCGTACTTTTTGTATAAGTTCTCGAAATCTTTTCCGTAAGTATCTGCTAAACCTGGACATTCGTTAGGACACATTAGCGTCCATTCTCCGTCTTCTTTAACCCTTTGCATGAATAAATCTGGAGTCCATAAAGCGAAGAATAAATCTCTTGCTCTCATTTCTTCCTTACCATGGTTTTTTCTTAAGTCTAAGAAATCAAAAACATCAGCATGCCAAGGTTCTAAGTAAATAGCAAATGAACCCTTTCTTTTGCCACCGCCTTGGTCAACGTAGCGTGCTGTATCGTTGAATACTCTTAGCATTGGAACGATTCCATTAGACGTCCCGTTAGTTCCTCTAATATACGAGCCTGTTGCTCGTACATTGTGAATGCTTAGACCTATACCACCTGCTGATTGAGAAATTTTTGCACATTGCTTTAGTGTATCGTAAATCCCATCAATACTATCGTCTTTCATTGTTAATAGAAAACAAGATGACATTTGTGGCTTAGGCGTTCCAGCATTAAATAATGTAGGAGTAGCATGTGTAAAATATTTCTGCGACATCAACTCATACGTTTCAATAGCAGACTGTATATCTTCTTTGTGAATACCAATAGCTACACGCATAAGCATGTGCTGTGGTCGTTCAGCAACTTTACCATTTAATCTCAAAAGATAAGAACGCTCTAATGTTTTAAAGCCGAAGTAATCGTAGCAAAAATCTCTATCGTAAATGATGGTAGAGTCTAAAAGCTCGGCGTTCTTTTTGATAATTTTAATAACATCGTCAGCAATCAATGGTGCTTTCTTGCCCGTCTTTGGGTTGATGTAATTGTATAGCTCAGTCATCGTTTCGGAAAACGATTTCTTGGTGTCTTTGTGTAAGTTAGAAACGGAGATTCTGGAAGCTAATAAGGCATAATCGGGGTGACGGGTGGTCATTGAAGCTGACACCTCAGCAGCTAAATTATCTAGCTCCGAAGTAGTTACACCTTCATAAATTCCCTCAATTACTTTCATAGCAACTGCGGTAGGTTCTACCAAGTCACTAAAGCCATAACATAACTTTTGAATTCGAGCCGTAATCTTATCAAACTTTATTGACTCTTTTCTTCCATCTCTTTTTACTACAAACATCCTTTTATTTTTACTTGTTAAGTAACTTACTTCTATTAAAAATCGTCGTCAAACGAAAAATTATCTTTTGAGTCTGATGATTCACCTAATACTCCCGCTTTTTGGTAATCACCTACTCTTTTTTCAAAGAAATTTGTTTTTCCTTCTAAGGAAATCATTTCCATAAAATCAAATGGGTTTTCAGAATTGTAAACCTTCTCGCAGCCTAATTCTACTAACAGGCGATCGGTAACAAACTCTAAATATTTGGTCATTAAATCCGAATTCATACCAATTAATTTTACTGGTAAAGATTCAATGATAAACTCTCTTTCGATATCTAATGCGTCTACTATAATTTCTTTTATTCTCTCTTTAGGAACTTTATTGATTAGGTGGTGATTATGTAAATGACATGCAAAATCACAATGTAAACCTTCATCTCTACTTATAAGCTCGTTTGAGAACGTAAGACCTGGCATAAGTCCTCTTTTCTTGAGCCAGAAGATAGAACAAAATGAGCCGGAGAAGAAAATTCCCTCAACAGCTGCAAAAGCAATTAGCCTTTCAGCAAAAGAATCGCTTCCAATCCACTTGATTGCCCAATCTGCTTTTTTCTTAATAGCATCAAAATGTTCAATGGCAGTAAACAACTGGTTTCTTTCTTTCTTGTCTTTGATGTAGGTATCAATTAATAACGAATAGGTTTCTGAATGGATGTTCTCCATCATAATTTGAAAACCGTAAAAGAACTTTGCCTCAGTATACTGAACTTCGTTTACAAAATTCTCAGCTAGGTTCTCATTTACGATACCATCACTTGCTGCAAAGAACGCTAATATATGCTTGATGAAGTAGCGTTCATCGTCATTCAGCTTTGATTCCCAGTCTACTAGGTCTTGATGCAAATCAATCTCCTCAGCAGTCCAAAAACTAGCTTCTTGTTTCTTATACCACTTCCAAATATCGTCGTGTTCTATAGGAAATAAAACGAAACGATTTGCGTTCTCTTTGAGTATGGGTTCAATAGCTGTTGCCATTCTTCATTTTAAAATTTAGCGAAAGGTTTTCCTAGAGAAAATTTTGATTTCTCCACCTTTCAGGTTAGCTTTACATTTTATGGGATTTACTCCTAAAACACAACCAATTCAACTTTTGTAAATTCAAACAGTGCGTTTGATATATGAATTAGCTCACAACAAATGTTTCAAAAAAAAAAGACGAAAGCAATTCAATTTTATTCACAATAAATTCAAGTTGTTAACAGTCCTCTGTTTTTTTTATTTCAAAAAAAAATTGCTTAACCGAGCAAGTTGAAACTTTTCAAAAAGTCAAGATTTTTTTCAAAAAAAAATGGATGTCATTTTACGTTTCAAAAAATTGAAAAACAAAAATTATTAGCTCGTTGATTAACTATTTTTTAAAAGTTTGTCGGCTTCACACAGCTCCTCAAACCATTTTTCTCCATAGTGTCGAATAAGTGGTTCTTTTAAAAAACGAAAGACAGGCATTTGTAATTTTTCCCCACAATCACAAGCTGGCTTGCAAATGTCTATGGCTTCATAATTAACTGCGTCAAAATCTTTATACTTTTCAATTCTTATCGGAAAAAGATGACAAGATATAGGCTTTTTAAAGTCGACTTTACCCTCATTATAAGCCTGTTCGATGCTGCATTTTGCTGTGCCGTCAACATCAAAGGAAACAAATGCACATTCATTATTATTGATTAAGGGAGTGGTATTATCACCGTCTGAATCAACGACATAAAAGCCTTGTTCTTCAATAGCGTCAATTCCTTCTTGACGCATATATGGTTTTACCTCATCAAAAATTTCAGACAGTACAAAAAGCTCATCATCATTTAATGGGGCTCCAGCATCTCCGTCAACGCAACATGCTCCTTTGCAAGCGGATAAGTCGCAAGCAAATTGTCTGTCAAACACGTCTAATGAAATAATCTTGTCTTCAATCTGAACCATCTATACAAAGATAACAAAAGAGGATGTAAAAGTGTAACTAATATGTTTATTTTTGCGACATGGCAAATTATGAAGAGGTATTTAAAAAAGTCGTTGCTCACGCTAAAGAGTATGGTTTTATTTTTCAATCTAGTGAGTTGTATGATGGACTAGCAGCAGTATATGATTATGGCCCTAACGGCTCTGAACTAAAGAATAATATTCGCAACTATTGGTGGAAGTCAATGGTTAATATGAATGAAAATATTGTGGGTTTGGACTCTGCTATTTTTATGCACCCTACCACTTGGAAAGCGTCGGGTCATGTTGATGCTTTTAACGACCCTCTCATAGATAATAAAGATTCTAAAAAACGATACAGAGCCGATGTTCTTATTGAAGACTATGTGGCTAAAATTGAAGGCAAAATTGATAAAGAAGTCAAAAAAGCTATCAAGCGTTTTGGCGATAGTTTCGACAAAGAACAATTTGTAAGCACTAACCCTAGAGTTTTGGGTTACAAGTCAAAATGCCTAAGCATTATGCAACGCTTTAGCGAATCTATGAGTGCTAATAAATTGGATGATGTTAAAGCACTTATTGAAGAGTTAGAAATCGTTTGCCCTGTGTCTGGCACAAAAAATTGGACCGATGTTCGTCAGTTCAATTTAATGTTCAAAACACAAATGGGGTCGACAAGCGATGGGGCTACTGACCTTTACCTCAGACCTGAAACCGCTCAAGGTATTTTTGTTAATTTTTTGAATGTGCAGAAAACTGCTCGTATGAAAATTCCTTTTGGTATAGCACAAACTGGGAAGGCATTTAGAAACGAAATTGTAGCGCGTCAATTTATCTTCCGTATGCGCGAGTTTGAGCAAATGGAAATGCAATTTTTTGTTCGTCCTGGCGAGGAAATGAAATGGTATGAACATTGGAAAGACTCTAGAATGAAATGGCATTTGAGTCTTGGAATCGACAAAGAACTTTTCCGTTTTCACGACCACGACAATTTGGCCCACTACGCTAATGCTGCTTGCGATATTGAATTTAAGTTTCCTTTTGGGTTCAAAGAATTAGAGGGAATTCATTCTCGTACAGACTTCGATTTGAAAAGTCATCAGGAACATTCAGGACGAAAAGTGCAATACTTTGACCCTGAGATTAATGAGAGCTATGTCCCTTATGTGGTAGAGACCTCCATTGGTCTTGACCGAATGTTTTTAACTATTCTTAGCAACTCTTATAAAGAGGAAGAGGTGAATGGCGAAAACAGGTTAGTATTGTCAATCCCTGCATTATTGGCTCCTGTGAAAGCAGCGATTTTGCCCCTAACTAAAAAGGATGGATTGCCAGAAAAGGCTCGTGAAATCTTGAGTCTTCTTCAGTGCGACTTCCTGTGCCAATACGAAGAAAAAGACTCCATTGGTAAACGTTATAGACGTCAAGACGCTATAGGTACACCTTATTGCATTACGGTAGATCACCAAAGCTTGGAAGACAATACAGTAACAGTTAGAGACAGAGACACTATGACTCAAGAGCGAGTAGCAATAGACAGCTTACATGCACTTGTTTCAAAAAAAGTGGATTTTAGAAACTACTTATAATGCCTCAAAACTCAAATATAAAAGCCCCAAATTGGGGCTTTTATATTTTATTGAATAATTACTATTTCTCGAGCCTTACGTTTACCATCAACTTCCAAATAATAGATACCCCTTTGCATTTGATTTCTATAAATGACTAATCGTTCTGTAATTACTTCTTGATGATGAACTAACCTCCCTCTAACATCTATTAATTTTACTGTGTAATGCTCACTTTGAGGATTATCAAACTCTACTGCTGTATAGTTTTCGAATGGATTAGGGTATACTCTAATATTCAGAGTCTCTTTTTCTACTATACTTACTGTAGAATCAATCGTAACCGTAAGTTTTGCTGTATCAGACGCACAACCGTTAGAGTCTGTTTCAAATACTGAAACAACTCCAGTACTAGACTTTTTAAGTCGTGCTCACTCTTTGAATCTGAAAGTTATTTTAAATTGTCACGAAATAAGTGTATATAGAAATAATGACAACCCAAATTTTGACTTTGAAAAATGTAGTTCGGCATTAAATTATTATGGTTCACACCCAGCAGTAATTGGGTGGCATATTGTCGACGAACCATCAAAAAACGCACACTTTTCAACAACTAAACCTTTTTCTGATGCTATACATAATTATAGTGACAATAAAATCAGGTTTTCTAATTTATACCCAAATTACTCAACAAAAAATCAATTAGAAATAAATCATGAATATATTGGCCCACAGGCTAACATACAACAGTATAAAAATTACATAAAAGATTTTATAAATATAACTAATCCGAACTTTTTATCTGTAGACCACTACCCAATGAGTGGCAACACAAATTACTTTCAAAACTTACAAATTCTTTCTTCATTAGGTAAAGAGTATAATCTCCCATATTTTATAATGTTTACACCAAGAATGCCCTCAGGTGAAGGGAAAAAAATTGCTGAATTTAACTACGTTATCTTCTCTAATTTAGTTTACGGATCAAAAGGAATTTTCTATTGGGCTAGAGAGGGTCAAGCAGGTGGCTGTGGCAATGGATATAGCATCAATTGCTCTAATCATTCTTGGTTAGGGTCGAAATTTTGGGATAATCTTGTAAGCCAAACCACAAAAGAAAGTTTGAAAGAACTACACGGTAATTTAATCGATAATGGGGATTTATTATTTTCTTTAGAATTAAAAAATGTATATCACTATTCTACGAACACAGGTATTGGAGAAAACCAAACAACAATCATTCCTTCACAATCGAATTGGCAGAACTTACAGAACGACTTATTTTTCAATAGTCTTTTTGACGCTCAAAATCCTATTGAAACAAATAATAATTCTAATATGTCAAATTTTGTTATTTCGTTTATGGAAGATAAATATGAGAATAATTATTTTTGGATTTTCAACAAGAGTATAAAAAATGGTTTAAGCCTAAAATTAAACTTTAACGATAATTATTCAATTTTAAATCAATTTGAAAACGAATTAACTACTGGGGCTTTTTTAAACGCCTACTTAGAAAAAGGAGAAGGACAACTGTTTAGAGTTGTGGATAACTTTGAAATTTACATTAACGTATGTAATAAAACATACTGGACCAAATACCCTGATGTATTTGCGAAAAAGATATCCCTAGGAGGTAATAATTGTAACATTAATTTTCTAAATAACTCTGAAATCAACTTTTATGGTGAAGAAATATACATCAATAAAAACGTATCATTTCAAGAAGGTTGCAACGTTAAATTAGAAGCTAAAAAGTATATTGATTTGGGAGCAAATTTAAGAGGACGAAATGAAATTGATAACAATAGTGTTGTGAAAATTTATCCTAACCCAAGTAAAGGTAATTTCAAAATCGATAGTGAAGATATAATAAATAGAATAAATATTTATGATTCATCAGGTCGTCTAATTTTTGAAAATGGCCAATATTCAGACAAGTACTTCCCAATTAAAACGAATTTAAGAACAGGTATCTATTTTATTGAGTTAAGCAATGACAAAAAATCATATATTAGTAGTTTAGTTATTCAATGAAAAAATTACTTCTTAAAACATTAAGACCTACTTTCTTTATACTTATAGTTGATTACTTATTTTTTCTTTATCACTATATTAAAAGTACAACACAGAGATTACGATTTAAAAAAAGTAATCCTCACATTATTCTACCTCCAGCCTATTATATGTATGAAGCATTTGGAATAAGTAATTATAATACGTATTACTTTGGGAGTATTGAAACAGCAAAGCATATTCTTAAGCGTTTCAATAAATATATGCCTATCGACAACATTAAGCTTTTAGATTGGGGCTGTGGAACAGCTAGGGTAATAAGACATTTTCCAAAAATACTTAGTCCAAATTGCATATGCTACGGAACAGATTATAATTTAAAGTATATCAATTGGTGCACAAAAAATATTAAGAATATTCAATTCAGTACCAATCAATTATATCCACCTACAAACTACAATGAAAATACCTTTGATGCTATTTATGGCATTTCTATTTTCACTCATCTTTCTGAAGAATTGCACTATAAATGGTTTGATGAATTGATTCGCATTCTTAAACCAAATGGGACATTACAGATTACTTTAAGTGGAGAGGCTTTCATCAACAAATTATCAGATGAAGAAAAAGAACGGTTTTTTGACGATAAACTCATAGAGCATAAAAGCATTAAAGTAGTACATCGAAGTTTTGCTAGTCATCATCCTAAAAATTTTATCCATAAACTCGTGGGCAAACATAAAGTACTAGAGCATATTGCTGGAGATATTATAAATGGAAAAGCTACACAAGATATTTGGCTGATAAGAAAGGTAAATTAGTTAGGTAGGGAAACTGCGATACCTTGAACTAAGGAATCATTTTCCATTAAAATCACTCATGGTTCGTGCCAAGCCAATAGTGCCAAAAGCGAGTACCATCTTTGTGGCGTGTTGAATGCGTTCTGACAAGTCCTTTTCTTCGTCTGTTGTCCACTCCGATAAGACGTATTGAGCCTGTTGCCCTTTCAAAAACTGATCGCCTACTCCAAAGCGTAAACGGGCATATTTAGTATGTCCTAAGTAATAGTTGATGTCTTTTAAACCGTTGTGTCCACCATCTGAGCCTTTGCCTCTAAGTCGCATGACACTAAAGGGCAAAGCAATATCATCGGTCACCACAAGAACATTTTCGACTTTAACTTTTAGATGTTGCATCCAATAGTTTAAGGCTTTGCCACTCAAATTCATAAAAGTGGTAGGTTTAATAAGGTGATAGGTTCTGGACTTATGTTTTATGGAAGTGTAGTAAGCGTGTTTTTCCTCTTTAAAAGAAGTATTGGACGACTCGGCTAGAGCGTCCAATACTTTAAATCCTATATTGTGTCTTGTATTTTCGTACTTGACACCAGGGTTTCC